>CAZDIZ010000007.1:59716-66888 GCA_964505625.1 uncultured Solibacteraceae bacterium
TGCGTCGTAATGGAACCTTCCACCAGCGCGATGTCATAAGGCCCCTTGGTCATGTTGCGCGATGCTTCGGGGAAGTACGCCAATTCGACCGCACCCACCACATCGAGCAGCTCGTCCTCGGCGTCCAGCAAGCTCAACTGGCACCCGTCGCAACTGGCGAACTTAAAAATAGCGATTTTGGGCTTCTTTTTACCGTTAGAGCTCATACTTATCCAACCAGGGCCGCAAACGGCTCCACGGGAAGATCGGGCCGTCCTTGCAGATAAACATGGGACCGAACTGGCAGTGGCCGCAGAAGCCCACCGCGCATTTCATATTGCGTTCCATCGACAGGTGTATATCGTTAGGAGAAAATCCGCGGGTCTCGAGTTCGCGCACTACGTAGCGCATCATGATCTCGGGACCACAAACCAGCGCCACCGTACGCTCCGGCTGCAGGCGCACATAGCGGAACAACGTGGTGACCACGCCGACGTAACCGCGCCAGCTCAATCCGCCGTAGTCCACTGTGGTCAGCATCTGCGTGTCGGGAACATAGCCCCAGGCGGTGAGCTGCCGCTTGTAGAGCAGGTCGCGCGGACTGCGCGCCCCGTAAAGCACGACCAAACGCCGATAGTCGCCGCGGTGACGCAGGATGTGATAGATCGCCGGCCGCAAAGGCGCCAGGCCGATGCCTCCGGCCACCACCAGCACATCCTTGCCGCGCGCTTCGGTGAGCGGCCACGTGGTACCAAACGCGCCACGCACGCCGATGGTCTCACCGGCTGCAAGCGTCACCAATCGATGCGTGGCCTTGCCAACCGAGCGAACCGTGTAGACCAGTCGGCCGGGCTCCTCCGGATCGCCGCTGATCGAAATCGGCAACTCACCCACGCCGAACACATACAGCATGCTGAATTGCCCCGGAGCGAATGGCGCCAGGTCCGAACCGTTCGTGGGTTCAAGTGAGAGCGTAAACGTGTCGTGGGTCTCTTTATCTACTTTCGCGACGCGCGCCTCGGCCGGCACCATCGGGTCACCGGCCGATACCGTTTGCCAGGTAAGTGTGCTCATGCCTGCTTCGCTCCCGGCGGAGTGTAGATGTCGACGAGCTGCAATCGCAGAGCTTGCAGACGGTCCGCTACGACGCGCAACAGCCTCTGCATGATGGCGTAACCCAGACTGCAATCGCCGTCGCACGCCTCACGCAGTTGCGCACCGTCAAAGGCCAGCGCGCGCACCGCTCCCAGCGCGCGTGCCTGAAATTGCTTGTCGCGGCCTCCCAGTACGCTCGACCAGCCCAGCGTCTCGCCTTCTCCGACAGTCTGTATTCGGAGGGTCCTGCCGGGCGCGTTCACCTCCAGGCCGATCTTGCCCGACACCACCAGGCAAAACAGACTCGACACATCGGCCTGCCGGAAAATGATCTGGTCGTCCTGGTAGCGCACTTCCGTCGCCATGGCGGCCAGCTTTTCGATTTGATGAGGCGGAAGTCCCCGGACGAATGGATGCGAGCCGAGTGTTTCGGCGAGTTGTTGCTTCTCCATGGTTCGCTCCTCACTGCGCCGTCGCGGGCGCTTCCTGCCCGCGTAGCGCGGCGGCTTCCTCGGTGATGTCGATGCCCACCGGACACCACGTGATGCAGCGGCCACAACCGACGCATCCCGGAGTGCCGAATTGGTCCACCCAGGCCGCCAGCTTGTGCGTCAGCCACTGCCGGTACCGGCTCTTGGCGGACAGCCGCACGCTGCCGCCGTGAATGTAAGAGAACATCTGCGTGAAGCAGGAATCCCATTTGCGACGGCGGTCGGCGCGGCTGCCGGTGATGTCGCCGGAGTCCTCAACGGTTATGCAGAAGCAGGTGGGACAAGCCATGGTGCAGTTGGCACACGCCAGACACCTTGTGGCCACCTGGTCCCAGCGCGGATTGTCGAAGGCCTCGTTGAGTGCCTCGCGCAACCCATTCGTGTCGATGCGGCGCGTCTGCGAGGCGGCTGCCGCGGCGATAGCCTTCTGCGCTTTGGCGCGCGTTTCCGCGTTCGAACGCGCGTGCTCGACTTCCGCAAGCACCTCGGCGCCTCGCGCGGTTCCCGCTTCCGCCAAAAAGACATGGCGGTCCGGTTCGACAATTTCCGTGAGCGCGATGTCAAAGCCGCTTTCCGCTTTCGGCCCCGTCGACATGGATGCGCAAAAGCACGTCGCGGCGCATTCGGTGCAATGCACCGCGATCAGGAACGCGTTCTCGCGACGTTGCCGGTAAATGGAATCGACGTAGCGGTCCTGCAGCAGAACGCGGTCCTGCCTCGCGATCGCCTCAAGATCGCACGCCCGCACCCCGAAAAACGCACGCGGGGAGGCGGGCGGCGGATCGCCAGGCAAGATGCGGAACACTCCGTCATCGCGGCTGGCCGTGGATAACAGCACGTCGGCCGGGTGCAAGAATTGTTTCCAACTGTGCGGCCCGGTGGCGTAACCGAACAACGCCTGGTCGTCGCGCTTACGCAACCGGTAGCGGCCAGCCTCTTGCTCCGCAGTCCAACCGGCGGGCAGTTCTTCAACACTCTCAATGAAATCGTAGACGATGGCGCTGGCACGAATCGTGGGTGCGGCGATCTGATAGCCGCGGCGCTTGAGTGCGTCCAGCAAAGCCCCCATTGCGGCGGCTTCGACCACGACTTGCGTCCCCAGCGGGATTTCGCTCGTGGGCATCCGGTCCTAGGCCCCCTTTCCGGCCGGCCCGTGAGCCCCCGTCGGCTCACGCCGCCAGCTCAGCAAGTCCTAAATACCAGCGGCCCTATCATATACAAAAACGGGGCGGTCAGCAATTTTCCGGTTGCCGTAGGACGCGCTACCAGTTACACCGGTTCGGGCAGCGCCAGAAGCCGCGCGGGAGGAAACCGGACGGCGTGGGTTGCGGCGACCAGGTCGCCGTACACACTTCGCATTGCAGGACCCGGCCATACTTGTTCAGCAGCCTGACGCCAAGTTTGGCCATCTGCGCTCCCAGCACACGGCGCTGGTCGTAGTCCGTGATTCGAACAGTTGCCTGCGTCATAGTCGCCTCCACTTTTATCGAGCGGCAAGCGTAGCCGCTTCATGCAACTGCTGACGCCAGTTTTGCGCCGCCTCGTGAAGGACGGGCGGGTGCGTGGCGCCCAGTATGTCCAGAATGCTCTGCTCGATCCTGCACCGTGTTCTCTCACTCAACGAGGCCGCGCCACCATTGCTCAGAATCCGCGCCAACGCGTCGCCGGCCAGAATGCGGATCTCGATGTCGCCGTGCTCGTTGTTCAGAATGCGAAGCACCACGTCAATTACTTCCTCGCGCGGCTCCTTCAACAGTCCGATGGTTCGTAACGCGGCTTGCCGCAACCGCCAGTTGAACGGATAGCGCGCCACACGGGCCAGGCCCACCTGATGCTGATCCAGACTGCCTTCGTTTGCCAGTCGCTCCATGCGGTCTAAAACGCGCACCCAATTCTGAAGATCGCCGAAAATGTCGTTCGCCACTCTAGGAACCCTCCTGGGATGATACGCCGGTATTGGTGCAAGCCTCGGACCACTCCATAAGGGGCGCTAACGTCAAGACAAGGAAAGAGAAGTGCGACGTGCCGCAGCGCAGGACTGCCTGTAACCGCACACTACTGGCTGTTTTCAGGCAGCTCGGCCGTTGGCGAATCGTCGCCGCCTTTGCGGCGGATCCCGTGCTTTTCCATGCGGTAGATCAGCGCCTTGCGGCTGATGTCCAGGTAAGCGGCGGCGTGCGTTTGATTGCCTCCGAACTTGGCCAGCGCGCGCGTCAGCAGTTCCTTTTCAATCGCTTCCAGACTGATGCCTTTCGTGGGCAGTTCCAATTGCAGCGTGTCCACCGCCGCCCGCTCCCGGCGCAGGAAGTCAGGCAAATCGGCCAGAACGATCTCATCGCCGCGCGCCAGCACGACAATGCGTTCGATGACGTTCTCCAACTCTCGCACATTCCCGGGCCAGCGATAGCTCTGGAAATTGGGCAACAACGCGGAGGGCAGCACCAGTTGAGGCCGCTCCATCTTCGCCCGGGCCTTGACGAAGAAATGCTGGACCAACTCCGGGATGTCTTCGGCACGGTCCCTGAGCGGAGGCAACTCGAGCGGGATCACGGCCAGGCGGTAGTAGAGGTCTTCGCGAAAGGTACCGTCTTCGATCATGGCGCGGAGATTGCGGTGCGTGGCCGCGACGATGCGCACATCCACCTTGGCTGGCGACGCCGCCCCAACTTTCTCCAATTCACCTTGTTGAATCAGGCGCAGCAACTTCACCTGTAATTCGCCCGGCATCTCGCCGATCTCGTCCAGAAAGAGCGTACCGCGGTCGGCCATTTCGACCTTGCCCTGCTTGTGTGTCATGGCGCCGGTGAACGAGCCTTTGACGTGGCCGAACAGTTCCGATTCCAGCAGGTCGCGCGGGATGGCGCCGCAGTTGATGGTGACGAACGGCTTATCGCGGCGGCGGCTGTTGAAGTGTATGGCGCGGGCCAGCAGTTCCTTACCGGTCCCCGTTTCGGCGTGAATAAGGATGGTGGCGTCGCTCAGAGCCGCGCGCGCGGCCGTATCCAGCACTGACAGCAGCGCTTCCGACCGCCCGATGATGTTCTCGAAACCGTACTTGCGGTCCAGACTGCTGCGCAAAGTCCGAACTTCCGCAAGCAGACGATAGTGTTCCAGCACCCGTCCGACCACCAATCCCAGTTCTTCGTAGTCAATCGGCTTGGTCAAATAGTCGTAGGCGCCGGCGCGCATGGCTTCGACCGCGCTTTGTATGGTGCCGAACGCGGTGATGATGACCACCGGCACTTCGGCGTAGTCGGCACGGATCTTGTCCAGCAGATCAAGGCCGGACATGCCGGGCATCTTCAAGTCTGTCAGCACCAGCGCCGGCGCGTCGCTTTCGATCGACGCGAGCGCCGTTTGGCCGTCGGCCGCGGTGGACACCGCGTAACCCATGTCCTCCAGTTGGGTCTGCAATACCCAGCGCAGGTTTTCATCGTCGTCCACAACCAGAATGCGTGCTGCGTTCATGTGTTCTCTTGTTTGGCGGGCAGGATCACCGAGAAGGTCATTCCCTTGTCTGTATTGCCGCGCGCCTGGAGCGAGCCGCCCATCTGACGCATGATTTGATGAGCCACCGGAAGTCCCAACCCGGTGCCGTGTTCTTTCGTCGTGAAGAACGGATCGAACAGACGGTCGACGTGCGCGGGCGCGACACCGTGGCCGCGGTCAATTACGTTGATGGAGACATGCCCACCAGCAGCAGATGCCGCCAGCGTGACCGTCCCACCGTCGGGACTCGCTTCAATCGCGTTGAGCATCAGGTTCAACAATACTTGTTCCAACTGCTCGGGGTCGCATTCGACCAGCGGCAATTCCGGCCCCAACTGCCGTTCGAAGTGAACTGTCTTGCCGCGCACGCCGTGGTCGGCCAAGGCGAGCGCGCTGTCCAGCACAGCAGCCAGTTCAACCAGCTGAAGACGCGGCGCGCGTGGACGGGCGAAGTTCAGAAAGCTGGTGAGCAGTCCATCCAGACGTTCGCATTCGCTGGTGATGATGCCGACGCACTTGGTTTGCTTGGGGTCCAGGCTCGGATTGCGTCGCAAGATGGCGGCGGCGCCGGAAATGCTCGCCAGCGGATTGCGTATCTCGTGCGCCAGTCCGGCCGACAACTGCCCAAGAGCCGATAGCCTTTCGGCGCGCTTCATCCCTTCGAAGTTCGCTTGCACTTTTTCATACACGGTACCCAATTGTTCGGACAGGTGCCGGTAGTGCTCCATGCGGCGGCGTTGGCGCGCGGCAATCCATCCGATGGTCAACGCCAACGCAAACAGGACAGCCGCCATCAGAAGGCGCTCCGGTCGCGAGAAGCCCGAGGACAGCAGCGCCAGTGGAATAGCCGAAGCGAACACCGCCACCAGACCGTCGCGCAATCCGCCCGCGCATGCCGCCACTGCGACCGGAAGACTATAGAAAGGGACGAAGGCCGGTCCGCGGGTCCACTCCAGTGCGCTCACAATGATCAGAGAGAACGCACTTACTGCTCGCCATAGCCACGGCTCTTCCGCGATTCTCTTCAAGCTCCCCGCCCTTCCTCCACAGCGTACAACTACACGGTGGCCACCGGACAAGGCGCCCGGCGAATCATGTCGTACGACATGGCACGAAGGTCGCCGAGCAGACGCTTGCGCGGGCTCTTTCCGATCACCACGACGTCGGCGTGAAGGCGCTCGGCAACCGACGGAATCGCCGGCAGCGGACGGCCAGGCTCCAACCAGATATCGGCAGTGGCGCCCGCAAGGTCGAGCAGCAACCGTATGTCGTCGCGAGCCATTTTACGCAACCACAGCCCCCATTCCCGTTCGCAAGGATAGCCGGGCACGCTTTCCAGCCCGGGGCTGGTGTGGATCACCGAAAGATCCGCACCCAGACAACGTGACAGGTCCGTGGCCCAGCGCAGCACGTCGATGGTGCGCGGCCCCAACGAAAGCCCGCAGAGTACGTTGCGTATACGTCTGCCGGTAAGCCGCGCGAGATCGTCCAGCGTGCCCGCCCAGACGGGACAACTTGCGCCTTCGATGACTCGCGAGGTGAGCGACCGGCTGACCAGACGAGACACGCAGTTGATGCCCCGCGTCGGCATCACAATCAGATCGGCGTTTTCGCTGCCAGCCGAGTCAAGAATGGCCGTGACAGCGTCGCCCTCCCGCATGATGAATCGAGCCGGAGTGGCGCCCCACCGCTCCAGTATTCGGTCGCGCACTTCCTTGTACCCGGCGTCGAGCGGCCAGCCGTCTTCAATGGCATGCACAAACACGAGTTCGGAACCGAACTCAGCACCCAGCGAAGAAGCATAACGCGCGATTGCCAGCGATTGTGCCGACAGATCGACGGGAACCAGGATCTTGGTGAAGTGGCTCATGTGTCTACTCCCAGATGCTCAGCACCGCGGCGCAAACGAGCAACAGCGCCACGCCCGCCAGAAACACCATGGCCGTAAGCCCGGCGTTCGACCGGTGCCAAGGTTCATGCCGACGCTCGCAGTGGAAACCGCAGATCATTTCGAACAAGCGTGTGTCGCGCCATCCCAACGGCGGTGGCTTCGACGTGTGTTTGCGAGACATTCCGGCCACCATGGGCTGATCAGCGTTCCGCGGCATTGAGTCCCCC
>CAZDIZ010000007.1:66988-72134 GCA_964505625.1 uncultured Solibacteraceae bacterium
CGTAGCCCGGCGGCGTAAGGCTGATCCACCCTGAATGCTTCCAGCGGATAGGTTGTCGTCATGCTCTGTTGCGCCTCCCACCGTAGAGAAGCAATCCGGCAGCCACATGCGCATGGTGGTTTTCGGCGGAAATGAGGGCGTCCGCAGCCGTCGCGATGGACGTGTTCAGGCAATGCTGTGCGTTTTCGTCCAACCTGGGGGGCGCGAAACGCGAATGCGAAGGCTTGAAGCTGGCATTCGGATTGCTCCAACCATTCTTCACACGCGCATCCCGGCGCACATTTCACCCTGGAGATTCGACATGAAGGACGACATTTACATTTCGAAAGACGATTACGACAGGTTGCGCCGGTTGGTCGATGGGCGGCGTGCCGGCGATTACCGCGACACCGAGTACCTCAACACGTTGGACTTGGAACTGGAGCGGGCCGAAGTCGTCGGATCCGGCGAGATTCCGCGCGGTGTGGTCACGATGAATTCGGAAATCCACCTGAAGGACCTGGATACGGGCGATGTGAAAACATACCGGCTCGTCTACCCGGCTCAGGTCCAGGACGACAATTCGATTTCGGTGTTGGCACCCATCGGCACGGCCATGCTGGGGTACCGTGTCGGCGACATCATCGAATGGCGCGTTCCCAAAGGCCTGCGCCGGTTGAAGGTGCTTAAGGTTGTTCCGCGGCGGCGGACAGTGGAAGTCGGCGCCAGTTAGATGAGACTGCGTCCGGGTAGAGATCGCCGGAACTATGCAGAAGCCTCACGCCCGCGCCCACACTCACCAGCAGCGTCGCGGCCAACAGGAACAGGAGCACGCGGCAAAGCAGTTTCTCCATGCAACTGGGCGTGCGGCTGGAGTGGCACGTCAACGGACAACCGGACGTCAAGCATCGGAACATGGCGCCCCCTGATGGAGAACATGATCGTGCCGCTTCATTGGACGCCTCCTTTTTGTATGTTCACTTCAATGGAGCAATTCGGAGGCCATCCCCGCGGAGACTCGCCCGCTTAGCGTTTTGCCGATCGAATCCGGTTGAGTATCGCGTCCAACTCTTCCACGTGCGCGACGTTATGCGCGGCGAGGTTCCGCGTTTCGCCGACGTCTGTTTCCAGATTGTAGAGCTGCAGTTGTGGATCGGCGCCGAGTTCGATGTTCACGTTGCGGTCGACGCGCAACCCTTTGGAGGGCGGAATGTACTTCCACATCCCGGAACGCAAAGCGAGCGTGGGTCCCTGCTCCACCAACACCTCGCGCCCGCGCGGGCTTTCACCCAGCAGCGCGGCGAGCAGGTTCTCGCTATCCGGTGCGGCGCCGTCGCTCAACTCCGCGCCGGTCAGCGCGGCCAGGCTGCGCATCAGATCAACTTGAGAGATCAGCGCATCGGAGACTTTCGGCTTCACGCGCTCAGGCCAGTGCACCAGGAAAGGCACGCGCGTGCCGCCCTCGAAGCGGCTGTATTTGCCGCCGCGCAATGGACCGTTGGGACGATGCCCGCCAAGCGTCTCGACGGCTTCGTCGCGGTAACCGTCGTCCACCACCGCGCCGTTGTCGCTCGTGAAAACGATCAGTGTGTGGTCCAGCAGCTTGCGCTTTCGTAACGCGTCGACGATCTGTCCCACGCACCAATCCAGTTGCGCGATGGCGTTGCCTCGCGCGCCCATGGCGGTCGCTTGGGAGAAGCGCGCGTGCGGCACGCGCGGCACGTGTATGTCGTGCGAGCAGAAGTAGAGAAAGAACGGGTCGGTCGAGCGAGCTTCGATGAAACGCACAGCGCGGCGCGCCAGCACGCCGGCCATGAGGTCGTCCTTCCACAACGCCGCTTTGCCGCCCGCCATGTAACCGATGCGGCTGATGCCGTTCACGATGGTTTTGTCGTGGCCGTGGCTCGGGTGCAGCTTCAGCAATTCCGGATGCGTGGCTCCGGTGGGTTGATCGTCCAGCGGACCAGTGTAGCTAACGCGTATCGGATCACTCGGGTCCAGACCCGCCACCCGATGGTTCTCGACGTAGACACACGGAACGCGGTCGCCCGTGGCGGGAATGATGAAGGATTCGTCGAAGCCGATTTCCAGCGGACCGGGCTTGATCTCGCCGTTCCAGTCGATGCGGCCGTCGCCCAAGCCGAGATGCCACTTGCCTACGGCGGCGGAACGGTAGCCGCAGCGTTTCAACATCGAAGGCAGCGTGGCGCGTCCAGGGCGGATCAGTAACGGCGCGTCGCCCGGCAGCACGCGCGCGCCCTCCATGCGGAACGCATATTCACCTGTCAGCAGAGAATAGCGCGACGGCGTGCACGTGGCGGCCGCCGAATGCGCATCGGTGAACCGCACCCCATGTGCGGCCAACCTGTCGATATTCGGCGTGCGAACGCGCGTCGCCCCCTGGCACGATAAATCGCCGTAACCAAGGTCGTCGGCATAAATCAAGACGATATTCGGCAGCGGCCGGCGCGCCGCCGGCAGCGCCGCACCCAAGCACGTGGAAAGGAAAGTTCTTCGCCGCATGCGGCCACGCCTCCCGTGCCTTACTACGTCTTCTTCGCGGGAATGTGAACAACTGGAATGAGCGAGTTGCGGGATTCGGTGGCCGGGCGCTTCAGGTGCACCAGTTCCTGGTTGAGCATGGCGACGAATTCCTCGATCTGCTTCTGCATCTCGGCCATCTTCTCGCGCATGTTCAGAATGATTTCGACGCCGGCGAGATTCACGCCCAGTTCACGCGTGAGCTTCAAGATCACTTCCAGCCGTTCCAGATCTTCGTCGGTGTACAGACGCGTGTTGCCTTCGCTGCGCGAGGGTTGCAGCAGGCCTTCGCGTTCGTACAAACGCAATGTCTGCGGATGGATGCCGTACTGTTCACTGACGGCCGAGATCATGTAAGCGGCTTTGGCGCGTCGCTTGGCCATCTTTAGACTTTACTCCAGATCTCCGCGCGAGGGTCTTCCGGATTTAATCGCGCGTACTCGCGCAGGATTTCCTTGGTGCGCTCGTCGCGCACCTTGGGCGCCTCCACCGCAATTTCGACGATCTGATCGCCGCGAATGCCCTTGCGAGCGTTCAAGACCCCTTTTTCCCGTAAACGGAATTTCTGCCCGTTCTGCGTACCCATGGGGACTTTCAGCAGCGCGCGTCCATCGATGGTGGGCACTTCAATCTTCGCGCCTAATCCGGCCTCAACAATCGAGACCGGAATGCGAATGTGAATGTCGTCGCCGTCGCGCTCGAAAAACGGATGCTCTTCGACGCGAATGGTGATGTAGAGATCGCCCGCCGGCATGCCTTGCGAACCGGCGTTGCCCTTGCCAGCCACGCGCAGCCGCGAACCCGTTTGCACTCCTTGCGGAATGCGCACCTCGACGGTTTCCGTCGTGGTGAGGCGGCCATCACCCTGGCACGACGGGCACATATTGCGCATCTTGCCTTTGCCGTTGCAGCGCGGGCAGGTGAGATTGAAGCGCATGGCACCGGCCATCTGCGTGACGTTGCCCGAACCCTGGCACTCCGGACAAACCATGCTGCCGCCACCGCTCGATCCGCTGCCGCCACAGGCCGCGCACGTTTCCTGGCGATTCACGTTCAAGCGGATCTGCGTGCCGCGGATGGCTTGCCAGAAATCCACGTTGAGCGCGTATTCCAAATCCGTGCCGCGTTCCGGAGCCGAGGCGCGCTGTTCCCTGCCCCGCCCGAAAAACTGCCCGAACAGATCGTGAAAACTGCCGCCGCCAAAGCCGCCCTGCGTCTCGGCTCCGGCGTGCGCGCCGGGCCGGCCGCCGGGTGTGAAGAAGTCCGAAAAATCGAAGCCGCCGAATCCCATGTTGGGATTCTGCTGATACGCGCCGCCACCTCCCGCGCCACCCGCGCCCGGATAACCAGCGTCGGTATAAAAACCGAACTGATCGTACATCTGGCGCTTCTTGGTGTCGCTCAGGACGTCGTAGGCTTCCTGCATCTGCTTGAAGCGCTCTTCGGCCGCCTTGTCGCCAGGGTTCAGGTCGGGATGATACTTGCGCGCGTGGCGGCGCCAAGCCTTGCGAATGTCGTCGGCGCTGGCTTTGCGCGAGACGCCCAACAGCTCGTAGTAATCCTTCTTGGCGGCCATATAAGACACTGGGCCCGACGCCGGCTTCCGGCCGGCGTCGGGCCAAATATTCAGCTTATCAACTTACTTTTTCTTGTCGTCCACGTCGACAAATTCGGCGTCGACCACGTTGTCCTTCGGCTTGCTCTCTCCACCCGGCGCCGCGCCTTGCGCGGTCTGCTCAGCACCCGGCGCGCCCGGGGCTCCGGCGGATTTGTACATAGCTTCGGCCAGTTTGTGGCTGGCCGTGGTCAGCTTGTCCATCGACTGGTTGATGCGTTCGACCCCACCTTCGCGGATCGCGGCCTTGGTGTCCTCGACGGCGGCTTCGACGTTCTTGGCGTCTTCGTCCGAAATCTTGGCGCGATGTTCCTTGAGCATCTTCTCGATGTTGTAGACCATCGAGTCGGCGCGGTTGCGCGCTTCGATCTCGTCGCGGCGCTTGCGGTCGTCGGCTGTATGCGAGTCGGCGTCCTTGGCCATCTTATCGACCTCTTCCTTGCTGAGGCCGCTCGAACTGGTGATGGTGATCTTCTGTTCGTTGTTGGTGGCGCGGTCCTTCGCGGTCACATTCAGAATGCCGTTGGCATCGATGTCGAAAGTGACTTCGATCTGCGGCACGCCGCGCGGAGCCGGCGGAATGCCGACAAGCTGGAACACGCCCAGTAGACGGTTATCGGCGGCCATGGCGCGCTCGCCCTGGTACACCTTGATCTCCACCGAGGTTTGGCTATCGGAAGCCGTCGAGAAGACCTCACTCTTGCGCGTCGGAATCGTGGTGTTGCGGTCGATCAACTTGGTGAACACACCACCCAAGGTTTCGATGCCCAGCGACAGCGGCGTCACGTCGAGCAGCAACACATCCTTCACTTCGCCGCCCAACACGCCGCCCTGCACCGCGGCGCCCACCGCCACCACTTCGTCCGGGTTGACGCTCTTGTTCGGTTCCTTGCCGAACAAGTCGCGCACGATCTGCTGCACGCGCGGGATACGCGTCGAACCGCCCACCAGCACCACTTCGTCGATTTGCGACGGCGTCAGGCCGGCGTCGGCCATCGCCTTCTTGCACGG
>CAZDIZ010000007.1:72234-73849 GCA_964505625.1 uncultured Solibacteraceae bacterium
ATGTTGTCGCCGCCCAGGTGCGTGTCGCCGTTGGTGGACTTCACTTCCACCACGCCGTCGCCCACTTCCAGGACCGAAATGTCAAAGGTGCCGCCGCCGAAGTCGAACACGGCGATGGTTTCGTCCTTCTTCTTGTCCAGCCCGTAGGCCAGCGCGGCCGCGGTCGGCTCGTTGATGATGCGCATTACTTCCAGGCCCGCGATCTGGCCGGCGTCCTTGGTGGCCTGCCGCTGCGCGTCGTTGAAGTAGGCCGGCACGGTGATCACGGCCTTGGTGACTTTTTCGCCCAGGTAGGCTTCGGCGGCTTCCTTGAGTTTGCCCAGGATCATGGCCGAGATCTCGGGCGGGGACACGTGCTTGCCGTTGATGTCGACGCGAGCGTCGCTGGATGAGCCGCGGCTGATGTGATACGGCACCAGCTTCATTTCCTCGCTGACCTCATCGTGGCGGCGTCCCATGAAGCGCTTGATAGAATAGATGGTATTTTCCGGATTGGTGACGGCTTGACGCTTCGCCACTTGACCGACCAAACGCTCTCCGCTCTTGGTGAAACCGACCACCGACGGGGTGGTGCGTCCACCCTCCTGGTTGGGGATGACCACGGGCTGGCCGCCTTCCATAACGGCCACAACGGAGTTGGTGGTACCGAGGTCAATTCCGATGATCTTGCTCATGCGAGTACAAACCTCCTGGTTGGGTGGGGGTCATGGGTCGCCGCCACCATTAGTCACTTCTCATTATCAAAGTTTAGTCGCTCATTGTCAAGTTGTGTCTTCGCAACCACCGCCCTTTTCCTTATTCTGCCGTCCTTAACTCAAGCGCAAGTTACTCAAAATATTATTGTTGCCGCCGCGGCTGACTTGGCGCCGCTGGAAGCTAAATTAAGCTCCGAGATGCGTGACTCGTACGGCATACAGGTCCGTTTTGTGGTTGGTTCGAGCGGAATGCTGGCGCGCCAGATCGAGAACGGCGCTCCGTATGATGTCTATCTTTCGGCAAATGAACGATTTGTGCAAGAGCTGGCGGCGCAACGAGTGCTCGACGTTTCCACCGTGCGCGTCTACGCCGAAGGCCGGCTGGGTTTGTGGTCCAAAGACGGCAAGATACGTGAGTTGAAGCAGTTGACCGGCGCCGGAGTACGCCACATCGCCATCGCCAACCCTCAACACGCCCCTTACGGCGCGGCAGCCAAACAGGCGCTCACCCGCGCGGGGCTATGGGCAGCAATCGAGCGGCGCATTGTGTATGCGGAAAACGTCCGCCAGGCTTTCGAATACGCGTCGAGCGGCAACACCGATGCCGTAGTTACGGCCTGGAGTCTGGTACACCACCGCAGCGGCGTGTTGCTCGACAGTACGTTGTACGATCCGCTGCGTCAGGCCGGGGCCGTGGTCGCATCGAGCAAGCAGCGCGCCGCGGCCCAGAAGTTGTTGGACTATTTGTGCGGCGCGCGCGGCCAGGCGGTACTCGCTAGCTACGGCTGGTTCGCTCCACCTGCGAGTTGTGCTAAGATCGGAGAGCCCCGATGAGAAGGGGACCAAGAAAACCCAAATCCAGGGTCAAATTTGAATGACGCGGCGAAGGGGTCCGGGAAACCGGACCCCTTTTCCCTATC
>CAZDIZ010000008.1:0-71565 GCA_964505625.1 uncultured Solibacteraceae bacterium
CTTCGGCGCAACGCCAGCCGCTGCCAGCCGCTCTTCGAGACTGGCAAGTTGCTGCTGGACATCGCCAGCCTTGGCAAGCTGGCCCTGAAGGTCAATCACCTGCTGCTCGGCCTTGGCAAGAGCAGAGCGAGTCTCGCGAAGCTCAACCTCCATGCGCGTCGCGTGCTCGGCACGTTCCTCCAGACGGCCAACCTTCAATTCCAGCGCCCGATTTGCCTCTCGCAAGGCGGCAAGCTCATCAGCACGGGCGGCATCCTGCGCTTCCAGTCGGGCGATTTCCTCAGTTGCCTCGCTCAGTTCGCTTTTCATCGCACCCACACGGGCCTCAGCATCCTTGCGCACAGCCTCAGACTCCACCCGCGCTTGCAGGGCCACCTCAGCGTATATGGTGCGCACGAGGTCAGCCCCGCGAGCGAGCAGGGCATCCGGCACCTCCACGGCAGCCTCTTCGCCTTTCTCGCGCCGAGCCTCCCAGTCGGCAAGCATCGGCTTGAGCGTGGTGAATGACCCGCCGACGCGCTGCTGGATCAGCCGGAAGGTGGGCTTGCCGCCTGCGGCGACGATGGCATCAGCGGCGGCATCGACCGCCTGCTGGGTAACGACCTGTTGCATGACTGGTTCCTTTCATAGTAACACCGTAACGTGTTACGTTATGATAACGTAACGGCGTATTGAGTCAAGCACGGCCCGCCTTGCGTCGCCGCACTGTCGGCGCTTCCTTCACGTACTCAACGCCCGCCGAATGCGCTTCCAGCACCTTGCCCATCTGGGCGACCGCCTCCATCATGGAATCTCGCAGCCGTTCGATGGAGCCATAGGTGCCGAAGACGCCGTTGTTGAGGACGAACTTGACCGCTTTGCCAAACTCTTCCGGGTGCAGCGACCAGTCTTCGAGATCGAGGCCGGACACGCGCTCGAATTCATCGACGCGCTCGCGCAACCGCTCGTAGTGGCGGGTGCGCGACTCAACCTCGCGCTCGAATGATTGCTTGCGGATCGCGTCCAGTTCGGCAACCCGTTTGGACGCGATCTGCTCAATCTCGGCGCTATCCACCTCGGACATTTTGCGGAATAGAGCGGCCATGAAAGGGCGACCAGCGGGTACAGCGTCTTTCTGGGGCGCTGGCTTGACCGTCACCAGCTTTCCTTCCTGAACCTCCATTAGCCCCCATGTGTCAGGCAACTCACCGTCCTTCACGATGCCCGGCCCGGTGACAAGCCACCAGTAGTCGCAATACTGGGCCACTGGCTCGGCCTTGGCCGGGTTCTGCAATTCGCGCAACCAATCGTTGCGGTACACCTTGAACTCGAATCCGTGGATCGCCAGACCACGAGAAGGCCAGAGGTTCATCGCCACCGCATCAGCGTGGCGGCGGGCCTCGCTGCCCGTGCCGTTGCTGACCTCGAAGGCGAGCGCCCATTCCCGGACTGGATACTTGGCTCGGATGAGCGCCTTGATCTCCGCCGCTGTCGTCATCCAAGCACCTTCCTGCGATTGTCGATTGGAATCAGCGCAGCAAAGCCCAATGCCACCAGAGCCTCGTAAAGCGGCTTGGCGCGGTCGCCCAGAGCGATCAGCGAGAAGACCGTTTTTTGCATGGACGGTAATCCATAATCTGCTCAGCTTCCTGTGATCCGGCTCCATAGCAGCCAGCAGGAAACGCGCTGGAGCGATGAAACGTGACAGGCGCACCCTGACCATTGGCAAGCATGAGATCGTGGCTCAGGGGCCATTTGCGGGCCGCTATGCGACTATTCCGCGTCATGGGCTGGGTGCCGGGTTTTGCTTTTCGCCTTTCAGAAAGAAATTTCGTAGAAATGAGTAGCCACGCGGCAGGCGGTGGGCAACGCGAAGCGTTGTCCACGGACTGATGCGTCTTCCGGTGGGGAACCTGCGGATCGCGAGCTTTGCGAGCGACTGTCCATAGGTGCGAAGCGCCTGTGGGCAGGCAGGTTGTCCACGGGGCGCGTCAGCGCAGCTACTTGTTATAGATACCTACTTGAAAGAAGAGCTACTTGAAAAAAAGAGCTACTTGGGCGCGGGTAGGTGGTGCCATGAAAGCCCCACTGGGCGGGGGTTGTTGGTGTTTCATCGCAGTTTATTTGTTGGTGTTTCATCGTGGCATTTGTTGGTGTTTCATCGCAGGAATAGTTGGTGTTTCATCGTGGACAACTTTTCTCTGGAGAGGCGAAACCCAGTGCTGATGCGGGTTGCAGAATTGTTTGCGTTTCATCGTGGATAACTCCGGCAATCCACAGGCTTGTTCGACCGGGCGGCAGCCGTCCGGGCACAAAAAACCCGGCCTGAGCCGGGTTGGTGTGAGGGGAAGTCAGTCTGGACTTGGGAGGACGTGTGGCGGTGACGGTAGCAGGGTGAGGGTGTCCTTGGTGGTTCGGAACTTAGCCTCGCGATAGACGCTGGAAACCATCCGCAGGCACGTCTTGAAGCTGGTGATGAAGTTCTTGAGTCCCTGCTCGTCGTCAGCGTAGTTGGCACCAAACTGCCACTTGAGTTGCTTCCAACTGATCGGGGTCGGTGCAGAGATCGAGTTGTAGCGGTAGGTCATCCAGATGTAGATGTCGATGGCCAGCGGCGAGCGCAGCTTGTGCAGCACTCGAAGGTCGATGGGGACGCTGTGCGCGATGCACTCATCAAAGAACTTCTGCGAGAGCGTCAGTTGGCTTTCCCACGGGGACTTTGCGTCCGGGTCGTGCGGGTTCCACAGCAACATGCCACTGTCGGTCAGGTTGACATTGCGCCAATGGAACTGGGAGTCGGGAGCGCCGATAAGGGTGATGTGGGAGGTGAACAGTCGCTTGGCCTGCTCGGTAAGACGGGTCAGGTCGCCGCGTGGGCCGCCGCCCGTGCCCAGCCCGAGCTTCTTGGCGAACTCGTTTTTCGAGCGCCCCAAGGAGATCACGGGTTCCTTCGTCCGTTTGGCCTCGGTGCAGAGGAACGCCGTGATAAGGCGTGGCATCTTTCCGTAGGGGAGGCCGATGTCCGGGTCGTTCAGGATCGTGAGGGAGAGGTCGCCGTTCCTGCGCTTGAACACAGCGCCTTCGATCTCGCTGTGTGGCAGCGAGGCGTAGATCATCGCCGTCGCGATGACCCCAAGTTGGTTGTGATCCTTGGCTGGTTTCTCTTCGATCTCAAGGGACAACTGGAACAGGTCGAGTTCGCCCTGACGCTTAGGGCGATCCGACCAGTTGACCGCAGGCCGTCCGCGCTTCTTCTTCTGGGGGGCATCTTGCGGGGCAGGCAGTGCTGCCTGCTGGGGCGGCTGTGGCGGGGTCGGAAGATCGTCGAAGAGGTCTGCTTCGACGGAAGCGGCTTTTGGGGACGGGGCGTGGGGTTCCTGCGCATTACGCAGGTGGGTATCCAACTGATCGGTGGCTCTTGGGGGCAAGGCAACAGCGTAGGGGGAGTTCTCTTGGGCCTGCTTCATGCGCTGGTACATCCCCCGGCCTTCGCGCTCGTCGCCGCCCATCGCGACGTACTTGGCAACCCATGTTGCCTCGTCTGCGATTCCTGATTGCGCTGTCTGCCCAAGCCCCATAGTCATCTCCACAAATCTCGACGCGGCACGTCTGCCGTCTCGTTGTTGTGCATTCCGTTGCCCTTTCCCTGATTTCGGCAAATCGGTAGCATCATATCATTCACATGTCAATGTGTGCCATCTTAGCGTAAAAATTAGAAACGCGCAACGACGCAAAAAAGACATGAACCGCCAAAAAGCAAAACGACAATTTTCTGAGTAAGTGCCTGATTTTGCTGTGAGAATTATGATCGTGTATATTGACGTTTGCAACCTTGGTGGTTATATTTGCCATGTCTCGAAATTCGTTTCGGGCTACGGCAATCCGCCGCATAACTCAGAACCTTAGATGAAAGGAGTTTTTATGAGCAGCTTCGATCCCAGCAAGCTGGGCCAGCGCAGCGGCGGCGGTCAGCCGAACAAAGGCCCGCGTGCTGAGCGCGTCTTCCTTGTGGTGGAAGACTACGAGACACCCGCAGAGGGTTTTCACTATGCAGTCGGCCATAAGGCCGACAAGCCGGACGAGAAGATCAAGGTGCGCCTGAATACGGTGCAGGAGCGTTCCGCTGACCGTCCCAACGATAACGTGGACAAGATCAAGGCCCAGTACGTGACGGGCGAGAACACTCGCGATTCGATCTCCGACAAGGCCAAGGCAGGCATCAAGCTGCTTTCGTTCGACGATGCTCGCCGCCTCGGCAAAGACGAGAACGGCGTCACCGAGTACCGGGCGCACTGGCCGAAGACCATGAGCACGAACCCCGAGGCCGAAGTGATGTCCGGCTTCGCCCATGTGAAGCTCAAGGAGGCTGGCGAGTACAACGGGCGTCGTTCGCCCGCGCAGGCGTATGTCGAGCTGATGAAGTCGAGCGTTGTGGCCGACAAAGACGGTATCGACAAGGCGCTTTCCGATGCGCTGGCAATCAAGGACGATCAGGGTCGTGCTCGTGATCCGCTTGTCATCATGCGCGTGATGCACGAGGGCAAGGTGGTCGCTTCGCCGCGTGTGTATCCGTCCACTGAGCTTGCCAAGGTGTTCGATCAGAACCTTGGTGAGCACAAGGAAGTGCCGCGCAAGGTCGATGCCGACAAGACCATCGACGACCTGATGACCGCCAAGCCGGGCAAGTCCGACATGGCGAACCGCCAACTCGACACGGCTCGCGCCGTGATCGCTGGCCTCAAGGGTCTGGATGAGCCGAAGTTCAACTCCCCCGACGAGGGTGTGGTCGAGTCGATCCGTAACCTGTACTACGGCGCGAAGGCCGGTGCCTTGCAGGTCGAGGTGATCGCCGCAGAGAAGATCGACTTCGGTGCCGACTCGCGCAAGACCTATCTCAACGACAAGGATCGTCCGCAACTCGCGGCCTACACCATCAAGGAAGCCGTCGATGAGACGCGGGTGCGCGAAACCCCCGGCTACACCAAAACCGTAGTGGCTGTGCATCGTCACCCGGACGGTGAGCCGTATGCAGTCTTCGCGTCTCCCGTTCAGATGTATCCGAAAGTGCAGAAGCTGGCTGATCTGCCGATGAATCCGGCTGGCGAACCTGCTCTGGCTGCCGAAGCCAAGACCGAAGCGGCCAAGCCGGTTGAACCGGAAGTGCCTGCTGCTGATGAGCCGGTAGTGGACGACGATTACGACTATGCCCCGTAATCCGTCCGCTGGGTAAAGGGCGTGTTCATGCGGGCGGGAGTGTCGTTAAGGGCGCTCCCGCCCGTTTTGTTTTGGTGGTGGTGAATGGCGAAAACAGAGGAAGAGCGCGGCGTCGCTCTACGAATTCTGAGCGCGGCTCAAGCGCCGCGCTATCAAGAGCAGCGCGACCTTGCGGCGGCCCAGCTTGGGCGTCACGTCTACCTGTCGCCGATGCGGCCTTTCTGGGTGGGTTTTGACCGGGAGGCAGAGGCGGACGCCGGGTTCGTCGGCTATCTCGGCGAGTTGCGTCTTGTCGAGACGCGACGGGCGGCGTCGGTTGCATTCCTCAATCGGTTCGAGTTGTTGCCAGCCTCGCCAGAGGCGATGAGGGCAGTGGCGAGTGAATTGGTTGCATCCAGAGTAAGCGTGGCACTGAGTCATGGCGCGGAGCGACGTATGGCCGTCGCTTGGCGCACTGGTGGAGCAGTGACGGTTGCTGAGTTTGACGTGTCCGAGCCGGGTAGCCCGGCTCCGATTGGCTCGCGGAGTGCTGACAGTCTTGATCTTGCACTGGTCGCGATGGCGCAGGGCGGGTACTCGCGAGAGGTGCCTGATCGCTACGTGGGTCGCTACCTCGGAAGTGCCATCGAGGCGCAGCGGGTGCTTGCTGAGCTTGCGGAGATAAGGCGCGGGGATCATCCCGGTTATGCCGGTTTGTCCGATGCGGTCGCAAATGCCGACAGCTTCCTTTGGAGTTATGCGCAGAGCGAGCCGGACATGGCTGCCGAAGTGGCGGGGGATTGGCTGGCGTCACCGGGGGAGCATAGCGCGAGGTCGGGCCTGTCGCCCGAGCGCGTGGGGCAGCTTGGAAGCCAGCTTGTGTCGCTTCTCGAAAATCGGAAATTGCAGCAGGCCGAGCCTGCGCCTGCGGCTGCGCCGGTCGAGCGCAAGCCAGAGGAAGGACGGAGTATGTCGAAAAAACAAAAATGGATTGACCTTGCCGAACATGGCATCTACCTCGGCGATCAGCGCATGGCGGATGGGAAGCATCGGCTAGTGGTGCTGGACATGCAGGATCGCGGCGATCCGGCCCGCCTGCGCGAAATTGGCTTCCTTCCTGTGGTCGGCTCGCCGCGCTACGACAAGGGCATTTACTACCTCCACGGTGACGATCAGCGGCTGCGCCCAAAGGCGCTCGCGGCGGCATTCGGCATCGAGAGTTGTCCACTCGTTGAAGTGGAACCAGCGGAAATCGACCGGGTGTTCCGGGAGAAGATCACCGAGAAGTTCGGTGCAAACTTGAACGCGCTGACCATGCGTTCGCGGCCTCTCGGCCAGAACCGGGCGGGCCAGTACGTCTATGAGTCCCCAGCGGGGCGTTTCATTCGGCTGTCGTCGGACAATGCTGTCGCGGAGGGATCGCAGCAGGCTGCGAAGCTCGGGCGGCCTGCGTTCCTGCGGGCGTCGGATGATGAGGAATTGCGGGCGTGCGCGGAAGGGTTCCTCTGGACGATCAGGCAAGGCGGCAAGACAGCGTGGCCCGATCTGGTGCGGTTTGCCAAGACTGTGTATGGCAAGCACGCTCGTGACGGGGAGCCTTCGGACGATCAGTTGCACCACTTGCAGGAGGCGGTCGAGGCGGCGAGCTATCGCCGCTTCACGGCGCACGCCAGCAAGCCCGACGAGGCGGCATTCAAGCTCGCCACGGACTTCTACTATGGTCTGCCAACTGCGCGGATGCGCACCGCCGAAAGTGTGTTTCTCCAGCAGTATTCGACGCCGCTCCCGATGTCGGTCATCGCTCAGCGCCTGTTGGTAGGCAACGATGATCTGACTGGCAAGTCGGCGCTTGAGCCGACCGCAGGCAATGGCGGTCTGGTCAATCTTTTGCCGGAAGCGGTGCGGGTATTTGGCGTCGAGCTTGATGCTAACCGCTTTGCCGCCCTGCGGGAGACGGGGCGCATTCAGCCGCATCTTGGTGATGCGACTGAGGTGGGGTTCCGCCGCGTGTTCGGGATGGAGCAGGGCTTCGATTACACCATCGCGAATCCGCCGTTCGGGCAGATGGACGCACCCAAGGCGTTCGACAAGATTCCGAATGTGCGCAAGCTCGATCACTACATCCCCCTGCGGGCGCTGGAGGCCCGCAAGGATGCAGGCCGCTCGGTGGTGATCTTCGGTGCAGACAGTGCGCAATCGGATGGCACCATCAAGGGTGGCGCGAAGGCGTTTCTCAACTACATCCATGACCACTACGAGGTGCATGGGATGACCGAGGTGGATGGCCGCTTGTACGCACGGCACGGGGCTGGCTTCAACGTCCGGCTGCTGGTGATTGGCGACAAGCGACCCGAGCCAATTCAGGCCGAAGTGCCGGAGAAGCTGCCGATCATCACGAGCTACGACGATCTGTGGCAGTGGGCCGGGCATGTCATCGAACGCTACGACGCACCGAAGCCCGAGCCGGTGAAAAAGCAGATTGCAGAACCGAGCGTCAGCGCGTCGGCCTTGGGCGGCGTAGAGCCGGTGTTTGGCGCGGGCGCGGCTGCCGTGCGTGCCGCAGAGCAAGACGAAGGGCCAGCGGCGGATGCCATTGCAGAAGATGACGTGTTGTCCGGTCTGCCGCATCCGGTGCGCGACCGACTTGGTTTCGCGCTGACCGGGCTGCGCGACATCTATGCGCGGCTGGAGAACGTGGAGCGTGCGCGTGGAAAGGGCCACATCCTTGCGCTGGAAGTTCGCGATGTTCAAGAGGGAATTGCGCAGCGCCGGGCAGTGCTCGCTGAGTTTCGTGAGCTTGCGCCCCAGAATGGGGTGGACGCGGAGCGGGTGATTGAGGCGCTTGGCGGCGAGCCTGACCTGAGCGTGTTTGGTGAGCCTGCGGCGGTCGAGGCATCGGAACAAGATGCCGCGCTCCCGGAGCAGGGCGGGCCTGTCAAATCCGGTAGCGAGCAGAGTGAGCCACGAGCGCCGGGGACGGCCAATCAAACGGGTGTCGTGGAGTCTGGCGCGGTGCAACCGGCGAGCGGAGCCGGGCAGAGCGAGCCGTGGCAGATGACTTTGCAGGCATGGAATAGCGAAGTGTCCGCGAGTCGTGCTGGTTCCGGTATCGGTGTGCCGACGCGCAACTCTGGCAGCGAGGCGGCTGCGCGGCTCAAGCGGCTTGAGTTCTTGAAGTACGGCGTCACCGATTGGGCCAGTGAGAAGCTGGCTGCCGCACAGAGGGGCGAGGTCAAGCTGACGCAGGAAGAGTTGGCGGAGATCACGGACAGGTTGGAGACGCCTGTCACGCATCGGGACGTGATCGACAAGGCTTTGGCGGAAGGCAAGCCAGTGCCGCAGGCGGTGCTGTCGGACTATCCCGACCTCAGTGCCCCGGCAGAGCGCCACGTCAATGAGTTCCAAGCGCCGTATCAGGCGGCGTCGCGGATCGGCGAGCCGACCGCTATGGTGCCAATCAACATGGCGGGAGCCACCTACGCCGCGCTCAACGATCTGGAATCGCGATTCGGTGGCATCGACAAATATGTCGCCGGGAAGCTCCGGTACGACGAAGAGGAACTGTCCCGGTATTTCAGCCCGGAGCAGGTGGATGCCATCGGCCTCGCCATCAAGGCGGTGGAAGAGGGGCGGGGCATCATCAATGCCGACCAGACGGGCATGGGCAAGGGGCGGTTTGTCGCGGCAATGCTGCGCTATGCGAAGCTCAACGAGAAGATGCCGGTGTTCCTGACCATCAAACCGGAGTTGTTCACTGACATCTTCCGGGACATCAGCGACATCGGCAGTCAGCACCTCTTCAAAAAGCTGTTCATCTTCAACGATGGCGAGAGCGTCAAGCGGTTCGGCACTGAAAACGAGGTTCTGTACCGGGCGACGACGCCACAGGAGCGCAAGGCGGCTCTGACGAGCGGGGCAGTGGAGCCTGACACCGACATGGTGTTGGCGACCTACTCGCAGTTCATGCGTGCGTACCACAAGAACCCGAAGGCCGCGTTGCTGACGGAGATCGCGGCCAACAACGGGATGCTGATTCTTGACGAGGCGCATGTTGCCTCTGGCGCGTCGAATCTGTCCGCGACGGTCGGGCAGGCTGTGGCGAACAGCGACGCGGTGCTTTATGCGTCAGCAACCCCGCTCAAAGGGGTATCCAACTTCGCCATCTACAACAAGATTTTCCCGGATTCGGTCGATCTGCGGACGCTCCCGGATACCCTCAAGGCCGGTGGCGAGGCGTTGCAGGAAGCGATCTCGACCAACATGGCTCGCGACGGGGTACTCATCCGGCGCGAGCATGACTTCTCGAAGCTGACCTTCCACACGCGCAATCCCGACGCTGCGCGACGCCAGCGCAACGTCGAGCTTGCCGATGCGCTTTCCGACATCATCGGCGAGATGTCCTACCTTGCTGGCGACGTGTCGAAGGCCGTCTCCGACATGAACAAGGGGTACAAGAAGAACTGGGAGGAAATCCCCGAGAAGGACAGGCAGGGTGCGCGTATGCAGGCGTCCAGCATGAACTTCGGCTCGCGCCTCTACAGCCTCAACCGGCAGTTCCTGCTGGGCATCAAGATCGAGGATGCGGTGGAAACCGCGTTGAACGATCTCTCCAACGGGCGCAAGCCGGTGATCGCGGTGGAGAACACGGGCGAGTCGCTGTTGCGTCAGGTGATCTCCCGTCGCGCCGGGATCGAGCATCTGGAGGCGGAATTGACCGAACTGGATGAGCGTGCCGGGGCGTTGAGCGAAGAAGAGAAGGCTCGCCGCGACGTGCTCGTGTCGAGCATCAACGACGCGATGCGCAACGTGGTGCTCGACGAGCCGCCGCAGTACCGCGAGTTGCTTGAGTCCATGCTTGACCGGATTGGCGTCATCAAGATTCAGGGGCGCTACGGGGACGTGCAGCGCATCAAGCCGGAGAGCGAGGAATACCAAGAGGCTGAGGACAGGGTGCGCGAGAAGATTCGCGCCTTCCCAGACCTTCCGCTGACCCCGATTGACGTAGTGAAGAAGGAGTTGCAGCAGCGAGGTCATCCGGTGGCCGAGGTGTCCGGGCGCACGGCGTCTATCACGCCGAACGCAGCCAACCCGGCGATGTGGGACGTGAACTTCCATGCGAAGGCGGATGCGGTCGCGAACGTGGCGGGCTTCCAGAACGGCAAGTACGACGCCATCGTCATCACCCGCTCCGGCTCCACGGGCATCTCGCTGCACGCCACGGATCGCTTCGAGGATTCCGACATTCGCCAACGCGACTTCATCGTGTTGCAGAAGGCCGCCAACATCGCAGAGTTCTTGCAATGGATGGGGCGGGTGAACCGTAAGGATCAGGTGGTTCCGCCTGCCATCACTGGACTGGAGTCCGGGCTTCCTGCCGAACTGCGGCTCACGATGATGCACAACGCGAAGCTGCGCAAGCTGTCAGCCAACACCACAAGCAACCGGGAGAATGCGAATCTCGAAGGCGAGGAATTCGATCTGCTCAACGATGTGGGGGATCGAGTCGCCTTGGAATGGCTGGCAGAGAACCCTGATGTGGCCGAACTGCTCGACATCAACCTGCCGAGCGAGGACGACTTGGACGATGCTGCGCGGTTCTCGCAGGAGTGCCCGTATATCAACAAGTTGATGGGCCGCCTGATGATGGTGAGCGTGGAAAAGCAGGAGGAAATCCTGAAAACGCTCACGGAGCGGTTTGCCGACAAGATCGAGGAACTGGAGCAGCGCGGGGAAAACCCGTTCAAGGTCGATGTCTTCGAGTGGAAGGCCAAGATCGTCAAGGAAGAAGAACTGCAAAGTGGCGTGATCCGGTCGGCTGGAAGCACCTTCGATGAGCCGGTGAAGCTGGTCACGGTGCGGTACGAGCAGGACATCTTCCCCATCCGCTCCGAGAAGCTGCTTGGCATGGTGAAGGCCGGGCTTGAGCTGTACCGGGCCGAGCCAGCGGTGGATGAACGCGGCTCGCTGCGCTCTTTCCGCGAGCAGCTTGAAGGGATGAGGGACGGCTGGGTGCGTCGCCAGTTGCCGACCAAGCTGCGCGAGTCCGAAGAGCCGCTGTCGGTACTGCTCGACGGCAAAGATGTGGCTGGGGCGAAGGGGGCCAAGGAACGGGCGGACTGGCTTCTGACGAACCTTGATGCCTTCCGTCCCGGTGTTCGCCTCACCCATGAAGACCCGTTCAAGGGTGAGCGAAAAGGGGTCATCACCTCGGTCGAGCTACCAAAGGACAAGGAGGACTTCTTCCTGCTCTCGAAGTACCGGGCCAAGGTGGCTTTCCCCGGCGAGGACAGGGTGCGGGAGATCACGCTGGCGACCGTGCGGACGCAGGGCAAGGACTTGTTCTCCGGGTCATGGATCAGCCTCGACCCGGACAAGATGGCGACCATGCCTCATATCAAGCGGCAGGCCGAGCAGGTGATGGCCGAGTTCGATGCCGCACCCGATGGCAAGGTGATCCGCACCCAATACGTGCTGCAAGGCAACATCTTCCGGGCGTGCGAACTGGCGAGCAAGCAGAAGCTGGGTTCTCCGATCCTGTTCACCGATGAAGAGGGCAACCGGCAGCGGGCGGTTTTGCTCAAGGATCGCATTACGCCGGACATGGTGAAGGCACTGCCCATCGGTTTGGATGCGCGGGACATCTGCGACTACATCGACGAGTACCTCGATCCGAAGCACCCCGAGTTCCGTCAACGCTCGATGTACGGGTCGTTCCGCATCTACGACGCCGGGGTGAAGGACATGAAGAAGGGCGAGGGCATCATGTTCGAGGTGCTCAATGGCGGCGATGCCTTCCGTCTGAGTATCCCCGGCACCAAGTCGAGGGCGGGTGCGCTGATGACCGATGGAACGATCTTCGACATCGGCCAGAAGACGCCGGAAGGCAGTCTGCGGCTAAAGCTGAGTGGCACCAAGTCCTACATGCAGGTGGATGTGGACAGGGACGATCTGCGCTCCCTGATGGAGCTTATGCAGCGCAATCACCATGTCGGCAAGTTCTACGTGCCTGAACCCGACCACGATGTCATCAAGGCGTTGAAGGAGCGGTTCCGGCTGGAGCACGGCAGGAACCTTGAGGTGGCGACGGATGATGGCCCGGCTCCATGATCGGGCCGTTGTTAGAATCTTGATACGCCGGGGTTTTTGATAGAGAATTAGAAACTGGGTATAGTTTCGTGAATTTGACCATGCTGGATTCAACTGCGCAAGCAAGCACAAGCGACTTGAAAGGCGTCCCGATCCCTGAGATCGAGACGCTTGATCTCACGTCGCATAGCGTTCTGGCCCACTTCGCGAAATCGACGCGGAATGTGCAACTGCTCAACTTCCTGTTGGCGCTGGATCGCGTCGATAAGTGGGCGGTGGACTACAACGAGTCGGAGTCGCCGAAGGCGCTGGAAATCCAGCTTTTCGTGCAAGACCTGCAACGCTTCGTCGAGGCGAGCTTGCCGGTCTTGCACCGCGTTCCTCGCGAATTTGCGGACATCCTGTGTCACCTGACGACAACGCGGTGCATGTACCTGATTCGGTTCGTGGGTCAGCACAACGAGGAATTTTTGGAACGGCTGGGCTTCCTGCTGGAAGAAGAGGCCGGACAATCACCCAATGTCGCAGCCGTCAGGCGGCGTTTGGAAGCGTTCAGCAAGGCGAAACTACTGGGGGAAATCTTTTCCGGGAAGCGCCTGACTCGCATTTTGCAGATCATGGGGAGTTATTCAGATGTTTAACGGGAAAATGAATCCGGTGGCCGCAGCCGTGGGCCGTGTCTTCGACCGCAGGATCGCCATCGGCGTCGCGCTGGGCGTGTCGGTGATGTTCGCCGGGTACGCCGTTTCGGCGGTCGGCTCGGGCAGCACGCTGGCGAGCGCGAGCAGCCAGTTGATCTCGCAGCAGTCCTCTGTGGTGGCGGATAACATCAAGGCCGACGCCGAGGACTGCGCCACGGGCACCAAGGACGGCACCATCGGGCACTCGATCAAGCAGGCGCTCGACATCCACACCGAGCTTGCCTCGGCGACGCCGAACGTGGAGTCGCTGTTCGATGTTGGCAGCGACTGCTTCTCGGGCCTGAGCCAGATTTTCGACCTTTCCTTCTCCATCCCGAGTCTCGCCAGCATCCTGTCCGCTGCGCAGGACGCGGTGATGAAGTACGCGCAGAAGAAGATTTGCACGGCGGTCAATCAAGTCACCGGCATGGTGACATCGCCGATCAATCAGGCCATCGGCAAGGTGAACGGGCTGAGTTCCTTCGGCGATCTCAACGGTATGACCAACGGCCTCGTGCAGCAGGGCATGTCGCAGATCGACCCGAACCTCGGTTCGCAGTACCACAGCGGCACGAGCGGCGGCACCTACACCGTGGGCACCAACCCGTTCAACGGCACCCAGACCGACTTCGGCGGCTCGACGGGCACGGGCAGCGACATGGGTGGCACCAATGCCCAGATCAACGCGCTCAACCAGCAGATTGCTAACGTGCAAGCGCAGGTCGGCCCGGCGCAATACCAGTTGCAGCAGGCGCAGCAGCAGTTGGCGAATTGTCAGGCATGGCAATACAACAACTGCACTTCGCAGCAGCAGGCCGTGGCAAACGCCCAGAACAACCTGAACAACCTGAACTCGCAGCTTGCCTCGTTGCAGTCCCAACTGGCGAGCGTTTCGCCCAGTGCGTACAGCGTGCAGAGCGTGAGCGCGAAGAGCGCGACGGCTCCGCAGAAGACCAGCGACAACAGCAGCTTCATCCAGTCCATTGGCAACCTGTTCAACTAAGGGGGTAGGCGATGAGGATGAAGAAAGTCATTGCAGGGACGCTTGTGGGGTACGGATTGGCCTTGGCCTCCGTGCCCGCTCATGCGCTGTCGTGGGATTCGGTGATCGCGTTCATCAATACCCTGCGCAATGAGGCGTCCGCGTGGGCCGTGAGCGTCAAGCAGACGAGCGTGGCCGCGCATCAGGAGTCGCAGGCGGAGGTCACGGCGAAAAAGCAGCTTGCGACCGCGATGGGCGCGATCAGCATGTCGGATCGGGTGATGAAGGCAGTCACTTCATTCGACTCCGAGCTTGGACAGCCTGTGACGATCAAGTGCGTGGCGCAGCAGAACGGCAAGCTGCATGTCGAGGCTGACTCGCAGCGGCAGAAGGACGCGGCCCGCCTGATGGCGAGCTTCGCCTCGAACCGCGTGGGGTCGAAGGCGGTTGCCAATGCCGAGGTGCTGACCATGCACCGTGACACCTACTGCACCGTCTCTGAGGCCAAGCAAGGCATGTGCTCGCTGTCGGCCAATGGTATGCAGGGGTGGGATGTGAACTACGCGGGGGCTTTCAGCGAGAAGACGCTGGCCCCCGAGGGTGAAGTGGCGGCCTACGCCTACGCCGCGATGATCGCGGATGCACGGGCGGAGGCCAATAGCGATTGCACGACCACGGCTTGCGCTGCTGCGCAGTCGCAGCAGCTTGCGACTGCCGCGCTGAGCGCGATGGCGGCCAACGCGATTATCGGGCAGGCGACGGATCGTCGTATGCCCATGCTGACAGGGCAGTGATATGAAAGCACAAAAGAAAATCATCGCTGCTGCGGTTCTCTCCACGACCTTGGGTAGTGGGGTGGCCTACGCGGCGCTTTACGGCTTCGGCCCGGCTGAAACTTGGACGATCCAGCAGATTGCCGCCCAGACCGCCGAGGTGTCCGGGAACATCGCGGCCTTTGGCACGGCGTTCTCGACGCAGATGCAGACCAAGTTCGAGCAGATCATCTCGTCGGTGGCGGTTGCGACCAAGCAGGAGGCGCTTTCGGCCAACATCGTCAGCGATGGCACGCGGCAGGCTGCCGAGCAGCTTGTGAACGCGGTTCGTGCGCAACGGCAGAGCGATCAGGTCGCAACGGCCTACCTGAACTACAACCCGGCAACCGGGCAGGGTTACGACCCGTGTGGCACCAACGCGAAGAACAAGACGATGGACATCGCCTTCGAGTCGGCTGCCGTGCAGGCGAAGACCACTGTCGGCATGACCGATGTTGCTCCGGGGCGTCTGGTGAACTCGACGGCGCAGGCGATGCAGGCGCGTCTGGACACGCACCGCAGCAAGTTCTGCACCGCCGCAGAGGCGAGTGCTGGCCTCTGCTCGGCCAGCCAGTTGCCGGGTGGCGACACGAACGCCGCCTTGCTGTTCGATGCTGCCCCGGCAGGCAGCCTCCAGACGGAGGCGCGTTATGCCTACATCCAGCATGTACTGGGCGCACCCGATCAGAAGCTGGAGAAGTCCGCTGGCGGCACGCCCGCAGGTGAAGCCTTCATGGTCGTGAAGAATCGCAAGGATGCGCTGCTCTCCGTGCCAGCGTACAGCCTTGCGATGATCGACGCTGCCAACACCCAGTCTGCCCAGTTTGGGGGCAAGTCCCCGAATGAAGTGCTCAAGTTGCGCGTGAATCAGTATTTCGGGGGCAAGGAGGCCGAGCAGTGGTCAGGGTCGATGGCCCGCCAGACCCAGCGTGGCCTTCTGGTTGAGGCGGCCAAGATGGCTGGCCTTGAAGTGTGGATTCACCACAAGCAATACGAGCAGAACCAGCGCCTCGAAGCGAATCTCGCGGCGCTGTTGCTGGCTTCTGCCGACAAGCTGTCCGGCCCGTTGGAGGCGCAGTACCAGAAGGTGCTGGCTGACACCGCCAACGTGACCGTGAAGTGAAAGGGGGCAGCATGAGATTCAATGAATCGCAGGAAGCACGCCGCTGGAAGGCTGCATTCGGCATCACCCTTGTCCTGTCCTCGACGTGGGCCTATGCGGCGTACTGCCCGCCGCAGTACCAAGAGAACTGGGTGGCTCCGCAGTTCCAGAACGCAACCAAGGTGCTCAACCAAGCCATCTCAGCGGTGGACAAGGCGCTTTCGGCGCAACTGGAGATGAACTCGCAGCGCCTGACCTCGGCGATTGCTGTGCTCACCAAGCAGAAGGCGATGGCCGCCAACCAGATCGCGGACAGCAGCCGCACCGCCTCGCAGCAGGTGGCGACCAGTTTGAACGTGCTCGCGCAGACCGAGCGGGTCAAGCAGGCGCGGTTCGACTATGGCGGGGAGTTCGGCCAAGGGTACTCGCCGTGCAAGGTGTATTCGACGCGGCAGGTGATCGCCAACCGCGATGCGGACATGGCGACCGAGCGCCGGGCGCGAGTGATGTCCGAGGTGGTGGCAGCGCCGGGGCGTTATGTTGATCCCATTCAAGGGCAGCGTGCGCTGATTGAGGCCAACAAGGATTTCTGCACGCAGGATCAGGTCGATTCCGGGCTTTGCAAGACCGTGGGCGCGATCCCCGGCGCAAGCCTGACGGTCGCGACGCTCTTCGAGCCTGCAATGGAAGGCGAGAAGCTGTACGACGCCAAGGTGGCGTTCGTGAACAACATGGTCGGCGTGCCGGATGGCCCCGTGCCCACGGCTGCCGGATCGACGCCTGCGACGGCAGCCTATTCGCTGGCGAAGGCCCGCAAGGATGCGCTGATCTCTCCGGCCATCGCTTCGCTCAAGGAAATCCAGTTGGACTACTCCGGCGTCACCGGCACGGAGACGGGCAAGGATATTCCGCTGGCCGTGCATTTCCGCAACGAGGTGAAGCGGTACGCGGGCAACTCGGCTGAATACGATGCGTGGGCGCGAGTGATGTCTGCGCAGAACGAGCGCGGTGCTCTCGTCGAATTGTTGAAGGTCAAGGCGCTTGATCTCGCAATTCAGGAGAAGCAGTACCGCCAGTACGAGCGCATGGAAGCACAGCTTGCGGCGCTTGTGGCCCTCGAAGTGCAGTCGTCCGGTTCGCAGAACCAGACCGCTGTTGCCGCTGAACGTGCTGCCAAGCAGAACGTGACGAATGCGATCAAGTAAGGGGGTTGCATGGCAAGCAAGGTACTAAGGGCGGCGCTGGCCGTGGCGCTCGCGGGCACCACGGCGCTGGCTGTCGCCGATACCTGCATGGTGTCGCCAACCGAGAAACAGACCGTCTCCGGGCGCTTCGGCAAGTTCCGGGGCGGTGGCTCCGGCAACTTTGGCAGCGCGAACCAGAAGCCGCACATGCACGATGGTCTGGACTTCTCGACCAGTGGCGCGTCGCAGCCGCTGTACGCGACGACAGACGGGGTGATTACCTTCATCGGCAAGCGTGGCACCGCTGGTAACGCGATCCTCATCAAACGGGGCAACGGCGACGTGGTGGCGTACTACCACATGAGCGGCTTCGCGACCGGCTTGAAGCAGGGCATGGAAGTCAAGGCCGGGCAGCAGCTTGGCCTGTCCGGCAACACGCCCAGCGACGCGATGGTGAAGCACTTGCACTTCACCTATGGCACGGCGCAGAAGGATGCGGCTCGGGCGACCGCCTTCCCGCAGAACGCGGCGCGAGGGGCGTTCAATCCGGGACAACTGCCCCATGTCTTCAACCAGCAGGCCGGAATCGGCTGGAAGACCGATCCGGCCCCGTATTTCTGCGCGACTTTCCCGATCCAAGACGGCAATCCGCAGCACTACCCGATTCTGGGCAAGGACACCAAGGAGCAGCACGCCATCCTGTTCGGCAACGTCCCTCCGGGCGGCGTGGCTCCGAACGTCAAGTTCGAGCCAGCACAAGTCGCGGCGGCGAATGCGGACGCGGCGCTGGCCGCTGCCGAGGGCAAGTCTCCCGCCGAGTGGCTGTCTGACAAGGATGGCTACGGCACGCTGCCGACCGCGCCGATTGGCGGTTACGACACGATGTCCACCTCGGAAATGATGCTGACGGAGGCGGGGCGTCGGTTCAGCGACGCCGAGTGGAACAACAACATCACCAAGGTATCGAGTCGTGCGCTCTGGGTTGACTACAACCGCGCCGTTGGCGTGAACAACTACATGGCCGAGGCCATCCTTCGCAAGAAGGAGCGGGTCGAAGCCCTGCTTGCCATCTACACGTCGCAGAAGATGGCTCGAATCAGGAAGCAGGCTGAGGCGGCGCACGAGCGTGCGCAGAAGGATGCCGTCAGCCGGATCATTAAATAAGGCGACACAAGGTAAAGGTGGCGATCATGGATTTGGAAGAAAAAGATCAGGCGTTCTCGGATTACGACGAGCAGGACGGCGGCGATGTAAAGCCGCTGCCCAACTTCATCCCCCCGGAGGCCCAGAAAGCTCCGGCAGCCCCTGCGGCTGCCCCGGCTGACCAAGTGGCAGTAGAGCCAGTTGAGCAACAAGCCGACAAAGTGCAGCCCCCCCAGATTGATGGTGTTCCCGCTGATGCGGCAGTTGCACAGAACCCGGCTGCCTCTACGGCAGAGGGCGCTGGTCTGCCGCCCGCCGTACAGCAGGCCGATGCTGCGCCCGACGCGGAGGCGGAGGTCGTGACGGAAATCGAGCCGGAGGTTGTCACGGAGCCGGAGCGCCGCAACGAGCACATTGAGGACGCCGAGTACGAAGATGTCGTGCCCGAGGCCGAGGCCGAGGCGGCGGCGAAAGGCGACAAGGTGACGCTTGACCGGGCCACCTACGAAGCCCTCATGGGCGTGGCGAAGAAGGTGAATGCAGGGGCCATGCTGGTTGATCCCGATGAATTGCAGCGGGTGAATGCCGCTGTCCAACAGGGCGGCATGATCCCCGGCGCTGGCCCGACTCAGGGGCAGCAGCAGGTGAAGACCGGAGCGCAGGCGCTGGCCGAGGGTGGGATGTCGCTGCTCGGCGGTGCGGCTGCGCTGACAGGGGCTGCGTTGAAGGCGGGGGGAAAGGTCGCTTCGTCGCTCGCGGGAGCACTGCGCGAGCGCGATGGCAGCGAAGCGCAGGAAGCGCCCGCAGCGGGTGTGGCGGTGCTGCCTCGCATTTCGGAATACCGTGTCGATCAGGCCGAGAAGGCGGCGAATGCCTACGAGGACGCGATGCAGAAGCTGTGGGAGTCGGGCAACCTGCCGAACGTCCGCAAGGAAATCGAAGAGCGTGCCCGACAGACCGGGCTGTCCGTCGAGGACGTGATGGACAAGATGAAGCCGAACGGCGAGATGTCCGATCTGCACGAGAAATTCCGTACCGCAGTCGCTGAATCCCCGGATGCCCAGACCAACAAGAAGGCGATGGACAAGGCGCTTGACGGCTGGGTGCGCCAGTACGGTCGCGGGCAAGAGGAACTGCTGAACCCGGAAACCGAGGGCAACCCGCATTTCGAGGCGCTGCGCGACCGGCTCGACAATTCGCACGGGCGGATGCAGAAGAACACGGCGAATGCGCCGCTGTTCGAGGGCGAAGACAAGTCCCACGCGGAGAAGCTGCGCGAAACCATCCAGCGGATCATGGAGAAGCTCAAGGAGATCGCCAAGGACTTCGTGAACATGGTGCGCGGCAAGAAGGGCGCAGATGCGGAGGCCGACAATGATCCCAGCCCGTAAGGACGAGTTGTTGCCGGACGCTCGCCGTGATCTGGCCTACATCGGCGAGGTTGTCTCGACCGCGCTGGCCGGGATCGAGACTGGATGGGCCGAGGTGGTGCGCGAGTTCGAGGACGAGCGCAACTATCTGTCGATCTCGGGAGCGACGCGCCCCGGTGACGATGCGCCGACCGTGCAGATTGAATTCGGCGTGCAGGATGAGCAGGAGCGGCACGCGACGGGCGGCCTTGTGGCCCGGTGGTCGCGTGATCGTTCGTGCATCGAAGGGCTGGAGATCGTGCTGATCGACGGCAAGCCCTGCGATGTCTCGCCGTTCGCTGCTCGCCTCGCTGCCTATGTTGAACTACCCGCCACCGTCCGAGAAACGGCTGTTCGGGATGCGGATTGACGGGTGGATTTGTGGAACGTCATATCAAGTGGTTTGATCTGGCGCGGTTCGGAGCCGCGCTTCGGGTAGTGCCGGAGTCACCGCTGCGCGGCGTGGCGGTGACGTGCCTTGAGATTCGCGACCGCGATCTGTACCAGCGCATGTACGGCTGGCCGACTGATCGTGAGGTGACGGCGGATGAGCGCCGGGCGCTGCACGAGAGCTTCACGCAAGCGAAGCAGGACTTGGGGTTTGGTGAGCAGCCGCAGCCGGTGAGTGTTGGCAGCTACGAAAACAACGACTTCAAGCAGTACCTCCGATTCTTCTCCACCAAGACTGAGTTTTCGCTGTCGGAGTTGCGTCGTCTGTGTCCGGGGCTGGACGCAGAGGATTTGCGTGACATGCCCGTGGATGAAATCCGCCTCGTGGCCGAGCCGGAGGCGGGCATGGACGGCGAGTGGGCGGCCTTTGCGGACAGGGTACTTGCGGCTGAGAACAAGGGTGTCTGGACACCTGTCGCCAACCCATTCGAGAAGCCGTTTGCCGAGTCAGGCGCGATCCCCGAGGCAGACCCGAGGCTGTCGCGGCAGGAATTCCCTCTTCTGGGCGGTAACACCGTGAGCCGCCATTACGGAATGTCGGACAGGCTCCATCGTGCGAACTATCGGCAGAATGCGTTGGTGCCGTTCTATGCCGATCTGGAGTCCGCGCAGGCGGATGGCTGGAAGCGCGAAGACTTGCAGCAGGTAGATTTGCCGTATGCCGCACCTTTGTGGGTAACGCGAGCGGGCCAGATCATTGCCTTGAAGGACGTGCGCTTCGCGCCGGAAATCATGGACATCGGCCCAGAGCAGTATTACAGCGCCGGGCCGGGTGGACTGATCGTCTCGGCCATTCGGGAGGCGAAGGGCATTGCTCCGGTAGTGGCGAAGGCGGTGGAAAACTGGCGAGAGTGGGGGGCATCCCCGGAGAAGCTGGAGATGCCGGATTTGCTCTGGGGTTCTATCACCGGGGTGGTGTCTGCGGTGGAGGAACTGCGGCAGCGCCATCCTCGCCTGCCATCCGATGTGAAGCACCTGACGGATGGGAACGAAGCGGAGCGTGGTGGCTCGGTGCGTGCCAAGCCGCTGACAGACATCACTGAGGGCGACGTTCGCCTGCTGGCCCTGACTGCCAGCCGTTTCGTGCCGATGGCCGACGCGGAGCAGGTCGAGTTGGCCGGGCTTTTGGGGGCTGCGTTGAAGCGCGGCCACGAGCTGATGGCCGACCACGCGAAGGAGCTTGCGAAGCAGAAACTGCGGGAGCTTGCCGAGACGGTGCAGACCGACGCGGCAGCGCCGGGTGACGGCAAGGTCAAGCACGTCGATGCCGGTGAAAAGATCGGCGGCGCACGGAAAGACTATGCGCGGCGGTCGCTGACTATCGAAGACCTCGACTCCATGAACGACATGGAGCGCAAGACCTATGTGCTCAAGAAGAACGTCTGGGCGTCGCTCAACTACCAGCAGATGCGCGAGGACGGGGTGACGCCGCAGGCGGCCATTGCCATCAAGTATCTCAAGGATGCAATCAACGTGGAGCCGGATCGGCGACACAGCATGATCGCGGATGATCCCGAGGGCGAGTACATCCGCGCTGTCGGCGCGGTGCGTGACGCGATGGCGGAGGTCAAGACACTGGATGACTTCAAGGACGCTTGCATTCGGCTCTTCAAGGCCGGGCGCGGCGACAGCAACTACATCTATGGTGGGTCGGCCTTTCAGGTGGCGATTGGCAGTGATGCAAGCCACCTCCTGTACGACTCCGAGCGTTCCTATGGCTGGGGCGAAAACGTGAATACCGAGGCTGTGGTGCCTCAGAAGATCAGGAGCGAGATCAGCAAGCGCGAGCGCCGGGTGGCTGGTTGGGGCCAGACTGCGACGGAAGAGCAGCTATGGGGCACGCTCATCAAGGCCAAGCGCGAGAAGTCCGAGGCGGAGAAGGAAGCTGAGGCGGAGAAGGCCGATCAGGATCGCGAGCTTCACCGGCCTCATCTCGACCGGGTGGAGCGGTCAGGCGAGGATTGGCGTTCTGGTCGCGACATTGTTGCCGACGACCTGATCGAGCACTTCGGTTTCCGGGCCGTGGAGTTTGGCAACTGGTTGCCGCAGGACGAGCGGCAACAGGTGCTGAACATGGCCTTTGACAGTCTGTGCGACCTCGCTGACGCGCTCGACATTCCGCCGAGTGGAGTGTCGTTCGACGGCGAGCTTGCGGTGGCCTTCGGCTCCCGTGGCCGAGGCGGTAAGCACGCGGCGCTGGCCCATTTCGAGCCTGCGCGGTTTGTCATCAACCTGACCCGTATGAAGGGGGCAGGGTCGCTCGCGCACGAGTGGATGCACGCGCTCGACTTCCATCTGGGAGAAAAGGCTGGCTATGCGAGCGAGCAGCGCGAGGGCGATCCGCGTGGCAGCGTCATGGGTGCGCTGTCTCACGCGATGAAGCGTCGTCCGGGCGACGCGGAGGACATCCACAGCCGGGCGTCGGCCAACGCCCGGCGCGGCTCAGACAACGCGCTGTCGTGGCTCTACTTGCAAAGCGAGGAAACGCGGCGGCATCTCAAGGACGTTATGGAGTCGCTGCATCAGAAGGCCGCGACGGACTTCACGGAGAAGGCGGCCCGACACATAGAGGCGATCAAGGGCAATCCCTCGTTCAGCGAGACGGGGATCGGCCCAGCGGGTGCTGTGGTGTGGGAGGCACTGAGCGGCATGGAAGAGGAAATCTTCGAGACGCTGCGCAAGGGTTGCGACAACAAGCCGGGCTTCACCAAGGTGAAGGACAAGGTGGAGGGCAACATCGCCTACATGGTGCGCAATCTGGCACTGGCCTGCACAGTCGAGGCGGCACGCGAGCTACAGGTCGATCTGCCGCTGTCGTTCCGCTCCGGTGCCAACGGGCGCGATACGGCCTTCCACGAGCAGGCCAAGCAGCTTGATAAAACCCGTTCGGCCCCGTACTGGGCTACGACGCGGGAGCTTTTCGCCCGCGCAGGGGCGGCCTATGTGCTCGATCAACTGGACGCGAAGGGAGCGCGGAGCGACTACCTCGTGTACGGCGCTGATGAGCAGCGGTACGCCAGTCATCCGGTCGGGAACCCGAATCCCACGGGTTCTGACCGCCGCGTGCTGGCCGAGCATTTCAACAACCTGATGGCGGAGTACCGCCTGCGCTGCGTGAGCAGGGCAGAGGCCGACACCGGGGTGGAGCCTTGAGGCTCCTGTCGATCACGTAAATAAAGCCGCCTCATGGCGGGTAGGGAGTCTGAATGGAGTACAGCAGTTACAAAGACTTGGTGGCATCGCCGGAAGCGCATGTGGAGTTCCTGCGGGTGATTGACTCGCATCTGGAGCAAGGCAAGGGCGACGGCCATCTTTACAAGCGGCTGAATGCGGCTGTGAAGGTCGGAGGGGAGCCGTTCAGTCAGGCACGGCACCTGACTGCGCTGGAAGGGAATTCCGATGCGTGGGAACTGGACGATACCGATGATGCAATCAAGGTCGAGATCGCCACGCTGTCCCAGAAGATCAAGGCGGCTGATCCGGGCTACGACATCCCGCATTTCACCGTGGCCTTCGAGTGGATGATCCGCGATATGAAAGAGCGAGGTGTCGAGGTCGAGGGCGGGCTGGATTTCAGTGAAGAGCCTGTTCTGGAGAGTGGCACCGATTACGATGCCCGGATGTCGCCGTAGTGTTTCATCGTGCGAAGAGTGTTCCCCGCGTGAGCGGGGATGAACCGATGGCCACCAGTCGGTGCAGGAACTGGGGCATGTGTTCCCCGCGTGAGCGGGGATGAACCGGCCACCAAGGCACCGAAAGGGAAGGGGGGCGAGTGTTCCCCGCGTGAGCGGGGATGAACCGGAGTACGCAGATATTCTGGTGGCGATCAAAGAGTGTTCCCCGCGTGAGCGGGGATGGGGATTTAACATAAACAACTCAGTCACGCAGTCCGCTTGGCGGGCTTGGAGGGAGTCATGAAGGCTTTACTGGTGGCGGTCGTTGCGGTGCTGTCGGGAGGCGCTGTTGCGGGCGCGGACGGCGGCGCTGGAGCGGTGGCACGCGCCGCAGGCAAGGGGGCCGCCGAGATGTCGGTTGTGGCTGCCGGGCTGGGAGCGGGAGTGTCCAAGGTGGCAGCAGGAACCGCCAGAAGCGGCTGCGAGTGCTGCGATATGGGCGAGCGAAGCCAGAATGGAAAGAACCCCGCAGGTGCGGGGTGGTTGGAATCAGGGAAGCCTGCGCCATTCCCACGGTCGGACAGGCGCTGGATCGACCCAGAGGCCGTTTCGCGCCTGCCGGGCCGCATCCTGTAGCGAGTAGAGGGTCTTGTCCGTGGCGTAGCGGTCATAGACCCACGCCATCCCGCGTCGCACCTGTTCCGCGTTGGCGTCTGTGCCTGCGCACCAGACCCGGCCTATGCTGCGGCCATATCTGTCCTGAGCCGAGACGGCGACCTGCGCCTCCTTCCCGTAGCACAGATCGCTCAGTGACTGCTTCGAGCGTTGTCCGAATGGTTGGGCCTTCTCAGGGGCGTCGATTTCGGCGAGCCGGATGCGCACCGGGGTCTGGGCGTGGAGAAGCGTGAGGGTGTCGCCGTCCGCGACGCCTACCACGCGACCGGATAGCTCGTTGGCCGCCGCCAGTGCGGGCGCAAGCGCCGCGAATAGCGCCACACTGATACCACATAGCTTACACAATGCTGCCACAGTGAAGCCCTCAGTTGTCCGTGCGCCGTGACATCGGGCCGGGCGGAACCCATGCGAGAATCGCCTTGAGATCGGCATTGGCCTTGTCCGCCGTTGTGCGGTTCGTATCGCAGATGGCCTTCATCCGATCTTGCACCTCGGCGGTGCTGCTGTGTTTCTCGTATAGGCTCTTGAAGACGTGATGGGCCTGATTCAACTGCATCAGGGCTTCTCGGCAGCGGTCGATGGTGGCGAAGGTGATTTGCTCCTTGCCGCTCATCACGTTGTCGATGAACTTGGCCTTGTTGACGCAGTTGGTGTGCAGCGTCTCCAGTTCGCGTATGACGGCGAATAGCGCGTCGCGGTCGTCCTTTGGTTCCATTGGTGTCTCCGTGGGTCAGGTTGGTATCAGTGCCGCGATTTCCTTGCGGCAGTCTTCTACGGCGGCTTGCAACAGCGCGAAGCCTGCCGGTTCGTAGCTCGCGACTTGCATCCGAAGAAGCTCCATCGCGTTGTTGGCCGCAGGTGTGCGGCGGGCCATCATGTGCTGAGCGATGGCCTCGTCGATGTCTGCGGCTTTCTCAATCTGGTACTGGGTCGGCATGGCTGCTGTCCTCACGGTTGCGTTTCATCGTTGGCCAGCGCCAAGAGCACGTCCGCGTGGCACGCCTCGCCGGGCCTGCACCAACAGGCGAGGTTTTTGCCGCGTAGCTCGGACAGATCGAGAGCGCCGATGGCTCTCATGCCGTCTAGGCGGCGACGGAAGTTGGCTATGGCGAGGTCGCGACCGTATTCCTCGACCGAGTACGGGTTGCCCCACTTGTGGGGCCGTGCGACGGATACGGTGTTCGGCGGTAGCTTCCAGCCCTTTTTGCGCTGGAGTTGGATGCGGGCTGGTTGGCTCATTGGAGTGCCCGTTCCCGTGCTTGCAGGCGCTGCACAGCCTTCACGAACGGTTCGCGGTAGAGGTGCATCGTCAGGTCGATGGCACCGCCTCCGCCGCGCTGAGCGCGGGCGTCATACCATTTGGCTCCTGTCACCACGAGTTCAATCACTGTGGAGTCCACCGAGACGTTGACGCGCTTCGACTGGGCGCTCTTGTGAGGCTGGTAATCCCGGTCGAGCTTGGCGTACAGGCCGAGCAGAGTGAGCGTGTCATCCACTGACATCGCCCGCAGTCGGGCGATCTCTGCGTCGTCGATGCGGGGATACTTCCGTGCTGTGGTTGTTGCCATTGGAGTTCCTTTCTGTAGCCAGTGGTCTAGGCTTGGGGCCAAGCGGCATCAAGGATGCGCTTCACGGCTTCGTACATCTGCTTGCCGTCCTTGTCCTGATAGCCGAAGGTGTTGACGAAGGTGGAGAAGGTCAGTCCTTCGCCGGTCGTGGCCGACCAATCGTCGAAGGCATGTGCGGTTGCAATGGCCTTTCGCTGAAAAGCCTGTGCCGCATCGCGTTGGGCCTGTTCGGCACGGCGCTGCTGGATCAGCGCGATTTCGTCGGGGGTCAAAGGTGAGTCTTCGATATACTTGCCAAAGAACTCGTGATCCAATTCAGCATATAGCCGGTTGCAGATTCCGGTGCGCAGGCTATCAAGTGCATGATCGACGGGAATGCGGCTAACTAAGTCTTTTAGTTGTTGGAGAACAGGGAATAGCGCAATGTTGGAGTCACTTAGAAGATTAGTGACTCCGAGGCAGATGTGTTTTGTGTCACCCGCGAAGCTGAAAACCGGCAGAAAAGCACCAATATCAGGCTGGAGCAGTGCGATGGGCGGTTTTGTTTCCATCGCAGCAAGTAGCTCTGGAGCTATGCCGCTCGTATCAAAAACGATGTCATGGGTGCCTCTTCCTACCACGGCATTTGAGGTTTGGAGTTCTCGGCATAGCAAGTCGAGTGCAGCTAACGCCTCACGATGGCGGGCCTGTACTTCCTCTGTTGATAGAGGTGTGGGTTTTTTCATTTGGCACTCCTTGTACTCAAAAGGGGAGCAATCGGGGCTTTACATGAAGCCCCGGTCGCATGGGGTTTCACTTCTCCAAGGTTTCCTTCACCAGCGCCTTGAAGTTGCTGCCGGGGCTGAATTTGGGCCGGACGGTGGCGTCGATGGTGAGCACGTCCCCGGTTGCCGGATTGCGGCCCTGACGTGCCTTGGTGGATACCGTCTCGAAGCTGCCGAAACCGACCAGCGAAACCTTGTCGCCAGAGGCGACGGCGGTCTGAATGGTGTTGATGAAGGCATCCAAGAAGCGCCCGGAGGCGGCTTTGGTTTCTCCGGTGGCCTCGGCGATGTGCTCGATCAGTTCTTGACGATTCATAGTCACTGGTTCCTGTCTGTGGTTGGAGTAGCTGCATTCGCGGCTGGAGTCCCGGCCAGCCGCACCCCGGTTTTCTGGGCGATGGGCTGGATGAGCCAGCGCCATGTGCCGATCAGGTTGATGGTGGTGAAGACAACCTGCTGGGCCAGCAGGCCGTAGGTACTCGTGGCCTGCGCGTAGACGATCCACGCGACGCCCGAGACGATCCATAGCGGCCACGCCCATGCGGAGAAGCGGCACTTGATGGCGAGCAGAATCGCCCCTGCGATGCCGGTGCTGGCTCCGATCAGTTCGTACAGGTTGTCCATAGGCGCTCCTAGCCGATCAGCGTCCAGCGCCAGTCGTTGCGGGTTTCGCCGCGAGTTTTCAGTTGCACGAGCATGGTCTTCTGGGGCTTGATCCACGCCAGCGCCTCTTCGGTGACGCGCATCTTGGTGACAGAGCCGCGCCAGTACATCTCGTCGATGCCGAGAATGACCTTGGTCGCCACCGAAGAGATGAAGTCTTCGGTGAAGTGGGTGGGGGACTGGCTCGCGCAGATCATCGCGAGGCCGAACTTCCGCGCTTCCTTGGCAATGTTGTTGATGATGTTGTCTGGGTCGTCGTCGGCGTAGATGTGCGCCTCGTCCAGAATGACCACTTCAACCACATCATCCTGCTCGCCACGCTGCACCGCGTCGGCGAAGATTTCCTCCAGCCGGAAGAGCACGAACAGCTTGCGTTCCTCCATGCTCAGCGCCTTGATGTTGTAGCGCCAGACTTGGGAGGCCGGATCGAACGGCGGCGGCACGGCCTTGAAGATGCCGATGGCGTTCAGGTTTTCGAGGCGATCCACGACGCTCTTGAGCACGTCGGTCGAGTCGTACTTCATGAGGTCGCCGAGTTCGCGCCCGGTTACGATGGAGTTCGCGTACTCGGTGAAGGTGTCGATGGCCTTCTGCTTGGCCTTGTCGAGATCGGCCTCCAGCTTCTCGTCCGCAAACGCCTTGTCGCCCCGGCGCAGTGCCTCAAGCAGCTTGCGTTGGTAGGCAGCGGCTGCCTTGTTGGCAATTTCAAGATTGGTGATTGCGGCCTGACCAGTTCCCAAAAAGCTCATCTGCAAGATGTGCCGGGCCATGCGCAGCGCATCGCTGATGGATGGGTGGGTGCGGGCAAGGGTCTTCGGTGCCCAGCGAGTGATGCCGCCCTGATAGTCCTCGGTCTGGATGAACCAGCACCGTTGGAGCGAATCCCAGCGTGCGCCGAGCGCCTTGGCGTCGTCTTTCTCCGCCATCGGCACGTCGATGTAGAGGCGGCCATCAGAGCCGTCCGAAACAAGGCGTGCCATGCTTTCGTCGATGTGCCACGTCGAGGGGTCGTCCTGCTTGAAGCCGTGGCGGGTGTAGATGTCATAAAGGATGTTGCGAAGCGCGGCCTCCTGCTTGGGGCCGAGCGCACGCATGACGCGGTTGATCGTGGTGATGAAGCCCTGAACCCGCTTGCGGATGCCGCCGAAGTGCGGATCGGGGTTCACGCGCAGCGGGTTCATGCCGTAGGTGGTCTGTTCGCTGAACATGACGCTGCTCGCGCCTTCGATCTCGATGTCACCATGCACGTCGAAGACGTGAAAGCGGAGGGGCTTACCTTCGCTGCTGTCCTGCATCTGCCGGATCATCTTGCGCAGGTTGTAGGTCTTGCCTGCCCCGGACATGCCGACCATGAGGCAGTGACCGTTCACCGCAACCTTGCTGTTCCACGCCACCGGAGCGTGCTCGCCGCGCTTTCTGGCTCCGGCGTCGATGCCGTAGTTGATGTGCATATCAAGTCCTCTTGTCTTTCCCGAGCCTCCTTCCGAGGCGGTCTGACCTTGCGGGTCAGTGCCGGGCTGTTTGTAATTATGGAGCAGAGTCCATAAATGGTCAATAAAAAGATGGATTCAGGTGCATGTGTGTTTGCACCTATTTCATGACCATAGGCAGGCCACGCACCGCATCATCCCAGTGGAGCGGACGGTTTTCGTTCCGGGCGATCTTGCTGATCCAGTTGTCCGATACGTCCCATCGCTCCGCAAGAGCGCGGTACGTCCAGCCTCGCCGCTGGATTTCCGCCTTGAACTCTTCCGGCGTCATGCGCTTTGTGGTTGCCTTCGGTTTTGCGTGCGTAGTCATGGCTGGCTCTCCGTCTGGTTGTGCTCGTCCCGCTCGTCGAGGTATTGCTGCTGTAGAGCAAGGCTCTTGGAGTCCCAGCGATTGAAGTAGGACTGGTCGTAGCCGCCATCTCGTGCCCACTCGCAGAAATCCGACCAATCTTCATTGGAGACAAGTGGTTCTGGTGGTTGGGAGATGTCCGTCGAACGCCTTGGTAAGTCAGGGGTCGTCATGCGTGCTCGCTTCGCCTGTGTGCATCGTTCAAACGCGCAACAACAAGAGCCGGGTGCTGCCCGGCGTGTGCTGTTGCGTCCTGTCAATGTCTCCTAAAAACATGGAGTATAGTCTTGACTAAGGATATTCTAGCAAGTAGTATAGTCCATGTCCAGTATCTACCCGTTTAACCGGCAGGAGCAAAAGCAATGGCAACGTCCTCTTTGAAAGGCATGGCCGCCGACCCCAGCGTGGCCGGTGTAAAGAAAACCGACCTCTTCCGCGTCGATCCGCGTCTGCTCGATGAGGAAGAGGGCTTCAACCTTCGCGACTACAGCGACCCCGAGGTAATCGCGCACATCGAAGGATTTGCGGACTCCTACGCGAACGGACGCTACGTCCCGCCGCTCGTCGTCAGAACGACCGTCGATGGGCGCATCGTGCCCGTTGAAGGGCACTGCCGCCGCCGTGGGGCGCTGCTCGCCATTGAGCGGGGGGCAGAACTGGCCTTCGTGGATTGCGTGTCCTTCAAGGGCGGCGACACCGAGCGGGTCGAGGTGATGCTGCGCAGCGCCGAAGGCTTGAAGCTCAAGCCGCTTGAGGTAGCGATGGGCTACCTGCGCCTGAATAGGATGGGGCACTCGAACGCCAAGATCGCGGAAGTGATGCGCAAGACTCCGGCGCGGGTCGAGCAGATGCTGCTGCTCGCGACCGCGAATCATGACGTGCATGAGTTGGTGCGGGCGGGCACCGTCACCGCCGATGCGGCAATCGAGGCGATTCGAGAGCATCGCGAGAATGCCGGGCCGTTCCTGCTTGGCAAGCTCGAAGAGGCGAAGGGGCAGGGCAAGGCCAAGGTCACGCGAGGGGTGATGCGTGGGCCTAGCCTCCCCCCGAAAGTGTTGACCACGGTCGTCGGGTCGCTGGAGGTGATGGTCACGCGCCTTGATCCGGCGACGCGCCGGAAGCTCGCGGAGTTCGAGGGACTGGAGCCGGGGCAGCTTGAGGGCAAGAAGATCGAGGTTGATGCGGCTGCTCTGCTCGAACTGGTGAAGGCGCACGTTGCTGTCGATGAAGTGAAGACCAAGCGCGAGGCGGCTGCGGCTGCGGCCAAGGCGGCTGCATCGCAGCAGGAGCTTTCGATGGATGGTGATGGGCCGAGCGAGGCCGGGGCTGCTGATGTGGCGTCTGGCGAGGGCGATGACGAGCTTCTGGATGAGGCTGCCGAGATCGTGCGGGCCGAGGGTCGGGCTTCCATCTCCCTCGTGCAGCGGAAGCTGAGAATCGGCTACAACCGGGCAGCGCGGTTGCTTGAATCCCTCGAAGCAAAAGGTGTGGTCACGCCGATGGACGGCAAGGGTGAGCGGAAGGTGATCGGATGATGCGGGATGGTGCTGTGGAGGCGGAAGGTGGTGGTTGCTGGATTTATGTTGCACGCCATGCCATCCATTCCGCATTCAAGATCGGATTGGCGTGGAAGCACCCTAAACGCAGAATTTCCCTGCTCGGCGGGCGGCGAGTATTTGATTTGTCGAGCGTCTTTATTTTCCATGTGCCGAACTGCCAAGGCCCAGAGGTAGAGCGGGCGGTAAAGCGTCGTTTCTCGCAACATAAGGTGGCGATTCAGTTGCGGAACAACTCAGGGAAAAGCGAGTGGCTGGATGTTTGTTGCTGGGAGGCTGTAGTCGCGCAGTTGAAGGAATCTCCTGCGGTAACAACGATGGAATCGTTGGATGGAAGCGTAGTCGAGAATATTCGTGGGGGCGAGTTGGCGTTGCTTCCTGATTGCAGCAGAGATGATGGTGCGCCGAGCAATGCCAAGGTGGAAAAGCTGATCCGTCTGCCGCCGCGACTGGCGACTGCATTGAGTGAGGACGCGGCTGCGCGGTCGCGTCGAGCAGGAAAGAGGGTGACGCAAACCGAAATAATAGTGGAGCTACTTTCTGCCAAGTATTTTTGTTGATGGGAGATGTTATGCAATTCCGCCAGAAAATGCACCGCGACAAGGAAGGCAACATCCGGCAGGGCCAGACCGTCCAGTTGATGCGCTACACCTACGATGCCGAGAACAAGCGCGGGCGACAGGTGATGATCGGTTCCTTCAAGGTCGATGATCCGCGCCTGCCGCCCGAAGTCGAAGCCCTGCTGACGCCGCAGGAAAAAGCCGAATTCGAGGAATGGAAACAGGCGCGACAACAAGCCCTCGACCACGAAGAACTTGCCGCCGTTCTGAACACTCTTGATGACGTGATGGTGCATTCCTGCATGGCGCTGGATATTGGCGCGGGTACGGTCAAAGACCCGGCCCGGATATGGGGGCTGATTGATGCGCTGAAACGCTCAATGGCTCGGGCAGGACATAAGCGCCCGCCACGGCCACGCGGGCGACCGCGAGTTGATGAAGTGAGGGGGATATGACTGGAGAGTTTTGTGCCGTGCCACCGTCGCGCTGCCCGTATTGCGGCAGCGATGAAATTGGTGGCGGCTATGTCCGCATTGAGGATGGACAGGCGTTTCAGGACTGTGGGTGTTCCGTGTGCGACGCTGAGTGGGAGGTGGCCTACCAGTATGTGAGCTACCGGAAAACTCGCGAAGGACATAAAAGGGAAATGCCCGAAGCTCCGTAGGGCGCTGTCGGGCATTGGAACCTAGTGTCTTCACCAGTATGGGGGCTGGGAGAGGGCGCTCTAGGGCAGCGTCCGAAGTATAAGGCCACTTTGATGTGGCGTCACCCGAAGACGGGTGTGGATTGAAACCGGACTGAGGAAGAAGCCACGCTTCGCCACGTCTGTTGCACCGTGATCGAGGTTTGCACCACCACCATCATCTTCTGCAACTGCGTGGTTATCCCCAGATTCTGTGGATAAAGCATGGGGGTAGGTGTGTAGTTCGCTGTGCTGATCGAGTTTTTCGCTATCGCTCAAAAAATGAGCAATTCGGATGGGCGACAAGCGGAGCGCGTCAGTGCTGGCTTCATAAGGCATAACGACAACTTTCTGATGTCTGTTTAGTCGTCGTTGTCAAAAACCGGGATAATTGAGTACAATTTTGCTCATGTAATCTCGGAGATTGGCTATGGATAAACAGAAAACCCCGATCAAGCGGCCCCTGTCTCTTGCCATCCAAGAATCCATGATGGGGCGTCGGCGTCGCCTCACGGAGCGCGTCGCCATTCATACGCTCGTTCGCGAGCGCATCATTTCTCATGACCACGGGCAGGATGTTGACCCTGCTCCGAGGTTCAAACCGTGAGCGGATTCGATCCTGCGGCCCTGCAAAGCCTCGATGCGTCGCTGGATGATGACAGTGCGATTGTCGAGGTAGATGCTGATGAGCTTCGGCGTGTGGCCGGTGCGGAAGTGCGTCGGCGCTGCGCGGGATTGAAGTTGGCTTCGCGCATCGTTGGACTTGCTACAGCGACGAGTGCCGAACTTGATGACGAAGAGCTTTTGCGCAGCATGACGGAGGTCATGCGGCGCTTATCGTCGTTGCGGCAGGTGGGGCTTGCGGTCGTCGGTGCGGACAAGGATTCGCCTGACTTCCCGTCAGTGTTCAATGCAGTCACCAGTGCGATGCTGGATGTCGTCACCGAGGAGTGGAAGTGGCGACGGGTCGATCCTGACAAGTCGCGTCTCCTGCCTCCCGGCATGATCGCCAAGCTGCTTGATGCGACCGTCAAGATGCAGCCGGAGCGGTTCGAGCGCGATTCGGCGGGGGTTGACATGGCGACCGCCCGGCGACTGTGTGTCCTTGAGGCCATCCCCAAGCTCTACGGGCTGGTCAATCTTTTCGACTACTACCAGACGAATCCCGACGCAATGGTGGGCAGGCTTTTGCGTGCGGTGGTCGAGCAGGCCGAGATGCACGCAAGCCTGCTCGCGTCCGCTGCTGCGCCTGCATTTGCGGAGCAGGCCGTCTTGCAGCGCATGTACGGCGTCAGCGTGGGCCTGATGTGCGAGGTCTACAAGGCCGCAGCCTATCGTGACGTGTTGCGGCTTCGTGAGATGCCGGAACTGGATCGGTCGGTTGTGATTGCCCAGTACGAGCACCTTGGTGGGATGAAATACGACCATGTGCTCGATGGGCATCGTGCGGCGATGGATCGAATGCTGGATACAGCAAACCTCATTCTTGAATCGCGGCAAAGGCCGCAATAACCGGAAGGGAGCGGCTATGGCGAACGAAGATTTCGAGTCGCAATTGCGACGATTGGTGACGGGCTTGGCGGATCAGGAGATCAAGGCTGGGCGGGGCTTTGCCTACGATGGCGGCGTGATGCACGCGGACGATGTGGCCGAGGTGGCGCTGCCGTCGATCCTGTGTATTGCGCAGGACTTGTCCCGGCGATTGGGTGTCGGGGATTTCGGCTATCGCTTCGAGATGCGCGAGCCGAATCCAGTCTTCCCGTTGCACGCGATCCCGGAGCGGCCCGCGCCTCGCTTCTTCGAGGTGGCCCCATTCATCACGGAGGTGTTCGACGGCGAGGTGATGGACTGTCGCCAAGACCTCGCACTTCTGTTCGAGGCGGCTGCCAAGCTGCTCCGTCCTGAATTCAACCTCGACACCCACACCAACTACACGGCGACCACCGTTGCCGTCAGTGCAGATGACGCACCTGCACCCAGCCTCGGGAGATAACAGCCTATGAGTACCGCCGCACAAACCAAACAGCCATCGCTCTACCGTGAGCCGATCATTCCCGAGCTGGTCATCCCTGACCTCAAAGAAATGGAGCGTTCGGGCAGCTATGACCGGAACGTGCTCCTGTGGTTGCAGGACGGCTACGTCAACCGGGCTATCAAAGAGCACTTGCCGCAACTGCGCGAGTTGCACACGTCGCTGGTCGAGTCTGGCGAGTCGCCGGAGGAAATGCGCAGGCAAAAGACGCAGGCGCTGGTCGAGTTCACTCGTGCCAGCTACGCAACCGAGAAGGCCGCAGGCCGTGGGGCAGACCTGAAAGGCTACATCGACGCGGCGAAGACCTTTTTCGAGGCGGAGTCGGCGCGATATGGCGGACACCTGCAAGAGCTTGCTGAGTACATCAAGAAGGCGCTGGAGAACGGCGAGAAGCCGGACATCGAGCGGCACGCCCGTCATGCCTACGTGAGCATGGCGAAGCTCTCCGGGGCGATGACGCACCTTGAGGGGTTGAGCGGTAAGCCAGCAGCGTTGCAGGTGGCGAACCTGATGCGGAAGGGGATCGAGGAGATCAAGTTCGCGACGGTTGGCGATCAGCCCACGAATGTCGGCAGGGAGTTGTTGAAGGTGGTGGACAAGATCGGGCAGAACCCGAGCGCGTACATCGAGTTCCGTGACCCGAGCCGGATGGGGATGCCGGAGCGGGGGCCGTGGGATTACGAGCCGATGCACCGACAAGGAGGGTACAACCCCGGTTTCTAGCTTGACAAAAAACCATAACGACACGAAACTAACAACATATCAAAAAATTGATTTTTGGTATGGGTAGGCGTACCATTACGCCGTGTATTCATGGGGAAAGGGTGCTGACATGAGTTATGCAGATAAGACGGGTGCAGTGAAGGCGAAAACGGCTGCCTTTGGCAATTTCATCGACCCGGATCGCGAGATGGTGGATGTTCCGAATCTGTCGCTGGTCGAGGTTGATCTGCCGGAATACGAGCGCAACGGTCTTGGCCGTGCGCTGCTGAAAGTGGTTCGCTACCACTTCGAGGACATCGACAAGCACGGTGCCGAAGGCATGTCCATCGGCGCGAACAGCAGCCGTGGCCAGATGATCTACGCGGACATGAATCCGGTGGTGGTGGGCCAGACGCACACCGAAGTGCAGGAGAAGGCTCCTGCCGAGGTGGTCAAGGCGCTTTACCAGCGCGGCCTGCCGATTGAACTGGTGACGCTTGGCGCGTTGCGCCACGCCCAGTTCCCGAACATCGACGAACTGGTGACGTTCATCGACCTGTATCACAAGCGTGCTTCGTGGATGGAGTCGCACCCGGTTGAGGTGCGCTTTGCCAACATCGAAGCGATGACTGGCGACGCAGCCGTGTTCGACTGGCCGCGCCTGATCCCCGAATAAAAGGAAGGAGGTCGCTCATGACAAGCCCGGCGTGCCAACAGTTACGCGAGCGCATTGCCGCCTTCATGGACAGCCTGCCGGTGCCGCAGGCTGCCGGTGAGGGCGGCGCTCGCCGTGAGGATGGTGTCGAGGAATTCAGCAAGCACTGGTGTGTTCGCGGCGATCATCAGCAGGGCGTTTTCGCGAGTTTCACCGACCGCGATGACGTGATCGAGTTCGGTCTTCTTGAGCGCGACGGCGAGACGGCGGTGAATCTGCTGCATGTGACCGTGGTGCTCGATGACGACGAGGCCGAAGTGAACAGCATGTCCGAGTCCAACATGGACATGAACTTCGACGCATACATCACCCCGGAAAAACAAGGGCGTCTTGAGGATGCCCTGCGCTTTTTCGGGGAAGGGTTACGTGGCGCTGCCGCGTGAGCGATTGAGAGGAAATGATGGCTTCTATCAAAGAAACACGAGATGCAATTAAAGCCCTTCCCGGTATGACCGCACTTCATGCGGACGGGGAGTGGCGTGTCACGATCAACCTGTACCGCCTGTCCGAGCGTTATCCCGATAAGAACACGGCATGGTGCGAGGAAAAGCAGGAAGAGATGGCGTACTACACCACGGACGCGGAGGACGCCCTTGCGACAGCCAAGAAGATGTCTGAGGCGTGGGTGGCCGAAGCGCAGCGCGATGTGTCGGCAGATGCCGGGCAGGTGAACGATGCTGGCCTGACCAAGCCTCAGCAGGAGGCTCTGGACGCCTTCCGCGAAGCCAAGGGTCGCAACTGGAAGTCCGCCCTGCGGGCGAACTGGGAACGCGCCAGTTATCCGGGTGTGAGCGCCGATCATGCGGCGGCATTGCAGCAGGTGCGCAACACCCTCGGCCCCGAGTGGCTCACCAAGTACCGCGCCCCGGAGCCGGAAGCCCCGGAGCAGCGAACCATTGATCCTCTGGCAGAGCGCGACTACTTCCCCGAGCCGTCCGCCTCTTGGGAGGCTGGGCGCGAAGCCAAGACGCTCGACGATGCGAAGGAGTTGGCGGGTGTGGCGCTGGCGAAGCTGGGCCTGCCGGAGCCGACTTGGCGTCCGTCCGCTGGCAGCGTCGCCCCGTGGGAATATGCTGATGTCGAGGTGGGCGGGCGTGAGAAGCTGGTTGTCGGTGCTTCGTCCGGTGGCGTGGTGTCGGTTTCCGGCGACCCGTTCACCCCGGAGAAGCGTGAAACCAATGTGACCTTGGCGCGGGTGATGGAGGCGTTGGAGCCTCGCATCAACTCGCTGCGGGCGACCATCACCGAAGAGGCCAAGACCGAGGTGGTCGGTGCGCTGATGAAGTCCCTTGAAGGTTGGGGGGAAACGTCGCGTCGCCACGAAAATACGCTGCTCGGCGAGCGGATCATCGTGCTGGACAAGCACGAGCGAGCCTTCTCACAGACCGTCAACAACGGCGAGCCAGCGATCCAGTTGAAGCTGCCCAGCCCGGACTTGAATGGGGTCAGCTTCATGACGCCGGAGTCGGCGAAGAAGGTGTGTGACCACCTTGCCGAACGGTGGCCCGACAGCGGCCCCTACGTGGCTCGTGATTTTCAGGACTACGCGAAGGAGAAGTACGCCGAGACGTTGAAGCTGCTGAAAAGCATCCGTGAGCGGGTCTATGACTTCCCCAACGGCTTCCGCAGTGAAGCGGAGAACATGTACGGTTGGCTGCGGCATGAGGGCTTCTCGCCTGAATGGGATACCGGGGAGCGTGACGGCAAGCACCACATGGGGATCACCATTCCGGTGCATGAGGTGCCGCAGTTGCGCATCTTCCAGAAGACCAATCCAGCCCGCTGGGGCAATCACCCCGATGTGGCGCAAGCGATGAAGGACAACCAGCGCGAGATCGAAGAGCAGTCGAAGATCAACCGCGAAAAGCTCGCCAAGTTGACTCCCGAGCAACGCGACTGGATCGAGGTTATCCACTACGAAACGCACCTGCATCTGCCGCAGGCGCTGGAACTCAACGAGCGGCTGCATGAACTGGCTGCACAGCACTTCAAGCTGGCCCACATGGATGTCAGTGAAAGCGGCTTGAGCAAGCGGCAGGAGCAGGCCCGCGAAGCGATTGAGCAGCAGATCACCGAACTGCTGGATGGCGTGCCGAACGTGAAAGGGCCGCATTTCGTCTATGACCCGCGTGGCACTACGGTGGGCGTGAAGTTTGAATCCGGGCGTGCCGACAGCATCACCGGCAGCTACAAGGTGCCCCTGAATCCCGAGCGCGTGAAGGCGCTTGGTGCCGAGCCGTTCTGGGATGCGTATCCGGCCAAGACCGAGTACGTGGTGCTGACCATTGAAGAGACGGGCAATGCCGCGTTCGTTGATCTGGGCCGCGATCAGGAAGTGGCCCGCATCATCGACGAGGCGGCAGACAAGATCGCCAGTCACTCCAGCATCGGTGATGCGGATTTCGCGCTGCGGGATGTGAACGGCAACCGCGTTGGCCGTGTCGAGGTCACTACGGTCACGCCGACTGGAGACGTGCCGGATGGCACCGTGCGTCTCGCCATCGAGACGGGCAACGCGGCGTTCGAGCATGACGCCAATCTGGAAGTGTCGCTTCTCCTGCGCGGAGCGGCGGAGAAGGTGCGGGACGGCGAGCATGTGTTCGCGTTGCACGACACCAACGGCAACATGGTCGGCAAGTTCGAGTACCGCGAAGAGCCGTCGCTCGCCAAGGATGGCGTCATCGACATGAACGAGGCGATGAACTCGGGTCGGGTGTATCTGGCCGAGGATGGCTGGTCTGGTATCGCGGATGGCGAGTACCGTTTCATCGTGACCGCGCCGGATTTTGAGCCGGGCTACGGTCAGGGTGAAGGCGATGTGTGGCTGGTGAATGCCAAGGGTGAGATCGCGGATGGCTACGAGTCGCCGCAGTCGGTGCGCGAGACGCTGTTCCGCGAACTGAACCGCGACGAGAAGAGCGATCTTCGTGCTGTGGTGGAGGGGCGCGTGCCGTTCGAGGAATACGAGCGCCGCTTCTCCGACGACGATCCCGAGTTGGCGTGAGGGCTTCTGCATGGGGACGCAGAAGCTCTACCAGATCAGCTTTTCCAGTGCTGATGCCAAGGCGGCGTTGAAGACCCTGATTCCGGCGATGGAGTCGGGGTTCAACGTCAATACGCACAGGGGCGATTTCTCGGTGAGCGGGGAAGATGCGGCAGCGGTTGCCGAGTTCCTTGCCGAGCGCATCAAAGCGCGGCTCGCGGCGGAAAAGCAGGCCGCCAAGGGCAAGGAGCAGCCCGCTGTCGTGACCCGCGAACAGGCCCGTTTCATGGGCTTCAACACCGACACCGCCCTTGGGAAGTACACGGCCATCGTGAAGCTGGAAGACGGCATGAGCGACCGGGACGCTCGCTCGGATGCCATCTCCCTGATGCGCGCTTCCTTCGGTGGCGTCAGCGCCGTCAAGGTGGGCGATGAAGCCCGCCTTTTGGCGGAAATCCCGGAAGGCGCATGGGAGGACAAGAACTGCTCGGGATGGGGCTGGATGGCGAAGGGGCACCTTCCCGAGCCGGGAGCCGAAAACCGGCTTTCGGGCTTCGTGCTTGTCACGCTGGAGAACACGCAGACGGCAGCGTTTGCTGACATCGGTCGTAACAGTGAAATCAAGCGCATTCTGTTGGAGGCAGCGGAGCGCGTGTGGGTCGATGGCGTTGGGGCTGGCTTTGCCCTGCATGATGCCAACGGCAATGCGGTCGGGCGGGTAGAGCGCGTTGATAGCGTGCCGCGAGAGCCGGTTGAAGTTTCGTCTGGTGCCAATGGCCGCGTTCGCGTAGAGCTTGACCTGCGCCGCGACGCCTTTCAGGGCGAGGCCGGGCCGAATGCCCAGATCGCGGCCAGCATCACCACGGCGGCTGAGAAGATTGCCGCTGCGGGTGCGGAAGGCGGGTTCCTGCTCAATGCCCCGGATGGGGATGTTCTGGGTGGCGTGTGCCTGAATCGCCTGCCGGACGCCCCGGAGCGGGCACCGGCTGCTGATGACAGCCATCTGGCGATGTAGGGAGGCTGGCATCATGGCAAGCAACCTCTTCATCATCGAAGCGCCCGGCAAGCGCAAGGGCATGTCCAACATGCTCTGGCGTGCCGGGGTGCGCGATGTGGAGGTCATGGCTACCGTGGGCCACATCGGCACCAACCCGGAGGGCTTCAAGCCGCTTGCGGTCGATTCGGAGTACCGCGAGACGGCCTACCGCTTGAAGCCCGACAAGGAACGGCTGGCAGCGGAGATCGGCAAGGCCGCCAAGGCGGCCAAACGCATCTACATTGCGACCGACGATGACCAAGAGGGCGATGTGATCGCCCGCGATGTGTTGCGCTTCTGTCTGGATGAGGAAGATCGCAGCCGCGCCCTGCGAGTGCGCTTGAAGGCGCTTGCGCCGGGCGAGATTCAGGCTGCGCTTGCGGCTGCTGCCCCGTTCGATGAATTGTCGGCAGCCCGAGGCGATGCCCGCAGGATCATCGACCGCTTGATCGGCTCGATGTCGAACGATACCGGGGCGGTTGGCCGGGTGCAGGGGTCGATGCTGCTGATGCTGCAAGAGCAGCATCCCGTGGTCGGGGTGATGACCTATACCCTGCAAGCGGCGGACGCCAAGGGCGACTGGATCGCGAAGGTGCCTGTGTTCGCCGGACAAGATGTCCCCGCCGATGCGGTGGTGGATGGCGTGGCCGAAGCCGGGCGGAGCGAGATGGCGACGCTCGCTGGCCGGGTGATGAACCACGATGAAATTCTACTCTCGGCCAGCATGGCGACTGGACAGGGTATCGGGTCGGTGGCTCGGGCGATGCAGTCGCTGTACGAGCGCGGGCAAATGACCTATCCGCGAGCGAAAGACTGCGCGATCACGCCTGATGCCTTTAGACGTTTGCAGGCCATTGCCCGGATGAATGGGGCCGGGTTTGATCCCAGCCGATTTCGGGCAATCCGGCAACCGGGCGGGGAGCACACCCACGAAGCGCCAAACGCGATGGCGCTTGATGTTCCTGTGAACCGTCGTTTTGACCTCTTATCCCTCGAAGAGCAGGTTCTGGTACATCTGACCCGCAATCTGATCGACTGCGGCATTCCCTGCCAGTTCGAGACGCCCCGTCTTGCCGACTTGGCGGCATTGCCTGCCGAGGTGGCGACGCTGCGCTGGCATCGTGTCATTCCGACCGGGGAGCGGCTGTGGGAGGCCGGGCCGGTCGAGCCGGGTTTCCAAGCATGGACGAAGGAGCAGAGCCTGCTGCACTTCATGAGCAGGAACGAGCTTGGAAGGCCATCTACAGTTGTCACCCACGTCGAGAAGTTTTTGAGCCGCGATCTGGTCGATGAATCCTTTGAATTGACTAAGAAGGGGCGGGAGTGGAGCGCCCAGATCGGCGAGCTTTTCGGGCATCAAAATATATCCAAAATGATTGAAAACTATATCGACAACAACAAAAAGCCGCCGTCTCAAATGGTTGCCGATATGATTGAAATTTGCGGGTTGAACGCGGTGGGTTCAGCCGTCCAACAACAAGGGTTTGTTCATGATGAAGACTATGAGATTCCAGCCGGGAACCTTCCTTGAGGTCGATGATTTGGCCGGAGGCCGCAAGGTGGTGATGGTTTGCAAGGACGGCGTGACCTTTTGGGACATGCTGGACGCCAAGGAGGCAACGCCGCTGGTGATTCATCCCAGCATGAATCCGGTGGAGATCGGGACGTTCGCTCAGTTCAGCGCGGCGAAGGGGTTGCAGCGGGCAACGCGCAAGGTGATCGCCTTCCTGCGCCGTCGCCTTGATACGCGGCTGGATAGCGACCCTCTCTTCGTGATGCGGGTGCTCTGGTTCGCCGCACAGAAGGGGGCAGGCGACGCCTACGAGCCGGATGACGGGATTCTGGATTGGGCGTGTGAGCAGGCCCAGTCCCAGCAGCAGGCTGCCGCACGCATTCACGGGTACGCCGAGAAGTTCTGCGTGGCGTAACAGGAGGGTGACATGGGCAAGATGCTGATCGTGGCCGAGAAGCCCTCGGTGGCCCGCGAAATCGCGGATGCACTGGGCGGGTTCTCGAAGGTGGAAGGGTGGTTGGAAAGCCCGTCTGCGGTGATCTCTTCGGGGATTGGACATCTGGTGGAAATCCACGCGCCGGAGGCGGCGACTGCGGGCCGCGACCTCGCGTCGCTGCCGGTGATTCCTGCTCGGTTCGAGTTGCGTCCAATTGAGAAGACGAAGGCGCAGTTCAACATGCTGAACAAGCTGATGCGCCGGGCGGATGTCGATCAGGTGGTCAATGCCTGCGACGCCGGGCGAGAAGGTGAACTCATTTTCCGCCTGATCTACGAGCACGCGGGCTGCCGCAAGCCGATGAAGCGGATGTGGTTGCAGTCGATGACTGCTGACGCGATCCGCGATGCCTACCGCTCGATGCGCTCAGGCTCCGAGTTCGACGCGCTGAGCGACGCCGCGAAGTGTCGCAGTGAGGCGGACTGGTTGGTAGGCATCAACGGCTCGCGTGGTGTGACACGGCTGCGCGAGCGGCAAACCCAGAGCTACGAAATGATGACGGCGGGTCGGGTGCAAACGCCGACGCTCGCCATCCTCGTGCATCGTGAGCAGGAGATCAAAACCTTCGTTCCGAAGGACTACTGGGAAGTCCATGCGACCTTTGGGGCGCAGGCGGGCACCTATGTCGGCAGATGGTTCAGCGCCTCGGCCCCCGTTGAGGTTGCGGAGGGCGACGAGGACGCGGCAGCCGCTGGCAGTCGATTCTGGGACAGGGCGCAGGCGGACGCGATTGTAGCCAAGTGCCGGGGCGTTTCGCCCAGTTCGGTCAAGGATGAATCGAAGACCACGACCAGCGCACCACCCAAGCTGTTTGATCTCACCACCTTGCAGCGTGAGGCCAACAAGAAGTTCAAGTTCTCCGCGAAGAAGACCTTGGACATCGCGCAATCGCTCTACGAGAAGCACAAGGTCACAACCTATCCGCGCACGGACTCCACGGCTCTGCCGGAGGATTACGTGGAAAAGGCGAAGGAGGTGTTGGGCACCTTCGGCGGCTCTCCGTATGCCGAGCACGCCGGGCGGGTGATCGGCAATGGCTGGGTTCGTCAGGAGAAGCGCATCTTCGACAACTCGAAGATCAGCGACCACTTCGCCATCATCCCGACAGGCACGCGGCCCAGCGGGCTGGATGAAGCCGAGGCGAAGATTTACGACATGGTGGTGCGCCGCTTCATTGCGGCGTTCCATCCGGCAGCCGAATACAACCTGACGACCCGTGTCACCGTGGTGGCGGGGGAGTCGTTCAAGTCGAGCGGCAAGGTGCTCGTCAAGATCGGATGGCTTGAGGTGTACGGGCAGCAGGCGGGCGATGACAAGACGCCTGCGCTCTGCGCGGTTGCGCCCGGCGAGGCCGTGCGTACCGACAGCGTGGAAGCCAAGGCAATGCAGACGAAGCCGCCTGCCCGTTTCACGGAAGAATCGCTGCTGGGTGCGATGGAAGGCGCGGGCAAGCTGGTCGATGACGACGAATTGCGTGATGCGATGAAGGAGCGCGGGCTGGGTACGCCCGCCACGCGGGCCTCCATCATCGAGGGCTTGCTGAGCGACAAGGATTCGCAGGGGCGACGCAAGGAGCCTTATGCCGTGCGCGAAGGCAAGGCGCAGCATCTGGTGCCAACGCAGAAGGGGATGGGCCTCATCCAGTTCCTCGACTCCAACGGGATCGAGTCGCTGACTTCCCCGAAGATGACGGGCGAGTGGGAGCAGAAGCTACGGCAGATCGAGAAGGGTCAGTACCGGCGCGAAGCCTTCATGGCAGAGATCGCCGCCATGACCCGGAACATCATCGACGTGATCCGCCAGAAGGCAGGCGAGATGCCCGCACCGCAAGAGCGCATCCTTGCGGTGCCGTGCCCGAAGTGCGGCAGCGACGTGCTGTCCAATCAGCGCACCTTCGAGTGCAAGACCGGCTGCGGCTTCAAGTTCTGGCGCGAGATCGCTGGCCGTGACTTGTCCGACGCAGAGGCCGAGCGGCTGTTCCGCGACGGGGAGATCAAGCAGCTTGACGGCTTCGTGAGCAAGTCCAAGCGCAAGTTCTCTGCGGGTTTGAAGATGAACGCGGAGCACAAGGCCGAGTTCGTCTTCGAGGACAAGCCTGCCAGTGGCGGCGGAGCCGGTCAGGCGTCCGGGCAATCCGCGCCCGACCTTGGCGTGCCGTGCCCGAAGTGCGGCGGGACGGTGCGCGTGCGCGGCGGCGATTATCCCCAGTATGTGTGCGACAACGGCGACTTCAAGCTATGGAAGGTGATTGCGGGGCGACCGCTGTCGGACGCGGAGGCGGCGACCTTGATCCGGCAGGGGGAGCTTCCTGCTGTGCATGGCTTCGTGAGCACCCGGACAAAGAGCAAGTTCGGCGCGGGCCTGCGCCTGTCGCCGGACAAGGCCAAGGTCGATTTCGTGTTTGAACCGAGATAGCAGCAGGAAGAAGCTGCGGACATTGAAAGGTAATAGGAGCTTGTATGCGCGAAGAAGACATTGAAGCCGTGGTGGAGTCAGGCGAGCGTTTGCCCACGGAGATGTGGGAGCCGGGGATGCCGGACACCATCATGCAATCGCCGGTATTTGACGGCGAGAAGATCGTCGATCAGGGGGATTGAGCATGGCTGCGCGTGAGGATTTCCGTCAGCGCCTGACCAATGCGCTGATCGAGAGCATCGAAGAGAATGATGGCCTGCCGTGGGAGCGTGGTTGGGACAACATGGCGACCCGGCCCTTCAACCCCGGCACGGGAATTAAGTACAAGGGCGGCAACGTCCTTAACCTGCTGCTGGAGCAGATCAAGCGTGGCTCTGATGATCCGCGCTGGATGACGCTCAAGCAGGCGAACGATGCAGGCTACAGCGTCCGCAAGGGCGCGAAGGCGGCCTACGTTGAATACTGGGACTGGGGCCAGCCGCAAGCATCGCGCAAGGCGGAGGTTGACGAGCAGGGCAAGCCCTTGCCTCGCGTCGAGGCGGACGAGGCTGCCGAGGAAGAGCAGGAGCAGCAGCGCCGCAAGCCCCGAGTGTTCTTCGCGACGGTATTCAACGGCAGCGACATTGTTGGTCTGCCGGAGATCAAGCGGGAAATCGGCTGGCAGCCGAACGAATTGGCCGAGAAGCTGATCGCCGCGACGGGTGCGGAGATCGAGCACACGGCGGTCAGCCGCGCAGGCTTCGGCGTGGTGGAGAACGCGGCCTACTACACCCACGGGCAGGACAAGATCGTCGTGCCGCCCCGCGAGAGCTTCAAGAGCGAGGGCGACTACTACGCCACCGTGCTGCATGAGCTTGCCCATTGGACGGGGCATCACTCGCGCTTGGCCCGGCGTGCGCCCGACGAGAAGCGCCCGTTCGGTTCGCCGGAGTATGCGCAGGAGGAACTGCGGGCGGAGATCGCCTCGATGTTCCTCACCTCTATGGTCGGCGTGGAGGGGCGCATCCAGAATCACGCGAAGTACACCGGAAGCTGGCTGGAGGTGCTCAAGGGCGACAAGCATGAGATTTTCCGGGCCGCTCGCGACGCCGAGAAGATCGTGGATCACATCTTCGAGTATGCGCCCGAGTTGCGCGAGGTTGTCGAAGCCCGCATGGCCGACAACCTGCTGCCGAAGGAGCCGCCGAAGCGCAAGCTCGACAGCGGGATCAGCAAGGACTTGCCGAACTTCATTCCACCGGAGGCGAAGGCTCAGGTGCGAACTGGTCGCGACGATCCGCGCTGGGCGGCGTTCGACCAGACCGTGCGTGGCGAGGCACGCAAGTTCGGTGTGGATGAAGCGGTGGTGGACAAGGCGCTGGGCCTGATCGAGCCGCAATTCACCGAGGTGATGAACGCGGCGAAGAAGAACGGCTACACGGCTGACGACATGAATACCATGCTGGCCCGGAGCATCGTCGATGAGATGCGGACGGCGGATGTCCGGCAGCAGCAGTGGGAGCGGTTCTGCGATCAGGTGCGGCAGGCAGGTGCCGACTTGTACCCGGTGGAGCAGATCGAGCTGGCATTGCAGGAACTGGGTGGCCGCTATCAGCAGTTGATCGCGAAGAGCACGCAGGAGGGTTGGACGAAGCAGCAGACCGATACCGAAATCCGTTCCATGATCTTCGGCGAAGAGGGGCGGCGTCCTATCACCGGGGAGTACGTCAAGGCGTTCATCGAAAGCAGCCCGGCAGCGCAGCAGGTGGCGGCCAGTGCCGATAGTGATGACGACTTCGTGCTCACGCCACTGGGTCTTTCGGACGCCATGCCGGAGGACTCGGGAGCGGTGTCCGATGAGCACATCAAGGGCGCTGAGCGGTACATCATGGATGATGCCGAAATACAGGACATTAACACCCCGTAACAAGCGATAGTCAGAAATCATTGACGACACATTTCTGATGTGGGACTATCGGGAGGTGGCGGCAGTTCGGGGTCTTTCCCTCCTCGTTACCGCCGCTCCCCCGGTCGCCTCAGCACCCAGCCCAGATAGATTCCTCCCTCTATCTCCCCCGGCGACCGGGGGATTTTTTTTAGAATTCCTTTCGATGGCGATACTCTTTGAGTAGCCGCCGGATTCCCCCCGCCAGAGCTTCCATGCCGGGCCATTTGCCTTCGGTGAAGAGACGCCCATCCAGAACCCACAGGCGGCGGTGCTGCACATTCTCGCGCCTTATCAGACGGCCAATGCCTTGCTTGAAGGTCAGTAGGCACTCGTTGATGATCGGGTGCATTCCCATGCGCTCAATGCGTGAGGTCATTGAGTTGCTCTTGTTCAAACCTATGGGGAGCCGGGCAATGACCAAATCGGTCAGGAGTGTGTCTGTCTCATCCGATGCGGCGTGATCTTTCAAGTCTATGCCTGTCCATGCCGTGCCGAGAGCGAGCATGATTGGGCGCTCTCCGTTGGCGTGAATGGTACGGAAAAGACGTTCGTATTCGCTGAACTTGCGGTTTGGCTGCTGGGCAACGATCCGGCCTTTTGAAACTCCGAGAAGATCGAGTTCTTTTGCTACCGCTTGAATGTCCTTGTAGGCAGTAAAGAGGGCCAGCGTGCCTCCATGCGCGGTGCTGGTAATGTGCTCAATCGAGAGGGCGAGTTCCTTGTGCCAGTCGTCTTCCGTGTTTTGCCCTTGTTTGCGTGGCGGCACCAAGGCATCGCGTCGGCGCGGGGATGGGACGTAAAGGCACGGCAGCGTGTAAAGATACTTTTCAATGACTGGGGCCGGTGTGCTGATCCGGCTGAAATCGACGGACAGAAGGCCGCGAAGATAGTCGCACTTGCTATTCCCGCTTGCGTCCATGATGTAAATGGTTGCAGAGGCAAGCACAACGCCTCCTTTGGCGGTGTTCCAGATGTTCCGCAGTTGCATGTCAACGCGGGCGGGGCCGCAGTAGAGAGAGGGGTAGCGCCGGTCTGGCGAGAACGCCAGATCGACGCGGTTGATTCCTTTGCCTGATGGCGTTTCAAGGCTTGTAATGATGGATTTAAGGGCCGAACGGTAGTGCTCGATATTCCGAAGCTCGTTGAGCGATTTGGATGCCAACTTGTCGCCAAGTGAACGAAGGCACGTTGTTGTAAGGCGTAGGTCTTCCTGATCTTCGGGTGAGGCATCGGTTAGGCAGTGCGTCTTGCCGTCGATGTCGAACCGTTGGAGGTGCTTTGTGAGCTTGGAGGCTTCTTCCAGAGCCTTGCTCGCAATGGTTCCTTTGCCAAGCCCTTCGCTGCGACGAAGCCGCGCAAGGCTGGCTCGTAGCGAGTAGACGGATACTTGGTCGCTATTGACCGAGGCGACAGCTTGCTCAAATTGGTGGGCTTCATCAATGATGACGACACACGGTTCTGGAACGGCTTTCCATTGCGTCTGCTGACCAATGGCGAGCATGGCGTGAGTGCAGAGAATGATGTCGGTTTCTGTTTTTGCGCGATTGCGTAGCGATTCAAGCAACTTGCGAGACTCGCCGTCGGGGTTGTCGTCGCGACGCTTGGGGCGGCGAAGAGCGAAGTCATCGACGGGCATGTTGGCGGCAAGTTTGCGTAGATCGTCCATAAGCCACGCTGCATTCTCGCCAAGTGCGTGGGCGAGCGGGGCGTCTGGGCGAAGCGCAGGTGCGCCACGAGCCACCCACTCGATCACCGTTTGGTCGATGTCAAGCTCGGGGGTGGTTTGTGTGGCAGTGATGTACTCCCTGAGCGCGATGTCATCTACGAACTCGGATGCTCCCGGCAGGATGGAGTAGGTTACGCCCGCAGCATTCAGAAGTTGCAGTTCTTCATAGAGGTGCTCCATCACCGCTACGGTCGGGGCGGCCAAAATCACCGGGGTTTTCTTGGCGCGGGCCATTTCGAGCGCAGCGGCGGCCATTGCCCGGCTCTTTCCAATACCTGTTGAACCTTCTGCGAACACGATTTTGTCTGCAAGCAGGCCCAGCATGATCTGTTCGTAGAAGCGACGCTGGTTGTCCGACTTTGGTTCAAACGGTACGCGGATGTCGGCGGCAGCCTGTTTGTTTAGCCCGGCCTGCTGTCGCAGTTGCTTGCGCATGATTGCAAGCCCGGCAGCGCAAAGTCCTGCAAAGGCCGCTTTCGGCTCCATGCCGTATTGCTCTGCGACTGCATCGAGTTGCGCCTTCGCTGCTGGCGATAGGCGAATCATTGCGCTGGGTAGGGTGCTGATGTTTACCGCCTCGGGCTTCGCCTTCGCCTTGAGCGCAAGGCCGAGCAGGTGTCTGTACGTCTCGCTTTGGTTGCTTCCCGCAGGGATCGAGGTGATCTCGATAAGCGGCAGGCGGTAGCTATTCGGTGCCATACTTTGTCCTCTGATACGATACATCAAGTGCGATGGCGTCATTTTGCACTAGGAGTATTGACGGGGCAAGCGGCATGGAGAATAATGCCGGAAACGTAAGGAGTGACCACATGTACAAAGAACTGCTGATATTTCCCGATGGACTGAGGGATCAGATGGTTTACCCGGATGTGGCCCGCGAGCTTGTGGCGGAGGCAGCGGACGCTTTCCCGGTGAATCCCTTGATCTTCAACCGTATGCCGGACGGCAAGACGGTGCAGGGCACCTACGGGAGTGCCGAGGATGGTGAAGGTTGGGGTATTCCGCCTCGGATTTTTTTCGGAGGTGGGCGCGGCTTTATCCGCATCACCGGACTTGGCGCTGCGGGTGCCGCGCTGCTCGAAGCGGAAGCCGCCACGATAGGCACGGCAGTGGCGATGAAGCTCGGTACGCCGTATTCATTCAAGATGAACGAGGGTGAGTGCGAGGTGAAGCGGTCAAGGCCGCATCTTTATCGGGTAAAGCAGCTTGTCCTCTCAAAGAAAACGGCAGCGATGAATGCGCACAAATCTGCGGATGGTCGCTTTACGCGCAATTCTGTAGAACCGTTGATCCGAAGAGCAATCATCGGCGGGATCATTAGTCAAGCCAGATTCCTTGATGAGCAGTGCCACGGGCCTGCCGTGATGGAGGCGGAAATCGGCACGGATGACATGCTCGGTTTGCGCATCCTTGAGGGTGAGGTCGTGATCGGAAAGATCAAGAAGGATGCGCGAGTTCATGCGCTGATCGTCACGAATCTGGTGTTCTCGCTCGATCTGGAATTGAAGGGGCCGTGGCTTGCTGGGCTTTTGCGCAGCCGTGGCTACGGGCTTATCAGGAAGGAGTTGGTGTAATGGAAGCCCATAACATTACCTCTTCCGTGGTTGTCGCCAAGGCACTGGGGTTCGCGCCAGACGGCGTTCCTGCTGGAAAGCCGTGTTCTTGTGCCATGTGCGGCTTGACTATCCAGCCGGGTGACATGTCGGCACCTTTCGCGGTGGGCGTGAACTTCATGGATGACCTGTCGCTGGCAAGCAGAGGGTCGGATGTGATTTGTGGGCATTGCGCCCCATTGATCTCCGCCAAAGGTTTGATGGCGAGCGGTTACGGTGCGTTTGGCGCAAATGGTGCATTTCCATTTCGCAAGTGGGCGGATATAGCGTCCGCTCTGCTTGAGCCGCCAGAGCCGCCCTTCGTCATGGTGTATGCCACGGCCAACAATCAGCATATGGCGTGGCGTGCGCCAGTCAATTTTTCACGGGAAGCCTACCGGGTAAGGGTGGGGCTTCGTGATCTGCTGATCCGGCGTTCCATATTGACGAGCGCGGTCGATGCCTGTCGCGTGCTTGGTGAGGCGGGAGGGTACTCGACTGCGGGGAAGAAAACTCTTCCCAACCCCTTCGTGATGTTGTCGAGCGATTTGAAAGAGCCAGAGCACGGCAGGTTCAAAAGGATGGGGAGTGCATTCTTCGAGGCCGGTGGGCCGGAATTGAAGGATGCGTTCGATCTAATCCAGCAACTAACGCTCGGTGAGACGTGGGCGTTGCGTTTTGTTCTTACCCCTGACGCGGGTAAATCTAATTCAACTACTTCGGAGTAATGTCATGGATCATCCTAAGAAATATCGCCTTCACGCCTTTTTGCGCACGCTCTCACCGCTCCACATCGCTTCGCCGGAAAGCATGACGCTCAACACGGATACCATGAAGCCGGATTACAGCATTGGTAAAGGTGAGGGCAAGGGTAGTTACACTACCTGCACCGGAGTGCAAAAACTGATGGTTTACGATCAGGAAGGGAATCTGCATCGCGTCCCTGTGATCGCGGCAAACAACGTGATCGGAAGGCTGCGTCGCCATGCTGCGAACAAGGTGCTTGAGGTACTGGAAAGCAAGGGTGAACGGGTTACGATTCAGACCTACTCGGCCTTGACGTGCGGGGCTGTAACAGGGAACCCTGATGGACGCGACGTGACGTTCACTGAGTATCGTGAAACCCGTGCCCATCCCTACATTGGCCTTTTCGGCGGTGGGCCACGCATGATGCGCCGGTATGTGCGTGCATTCAATGCAGTTCCGTATATGGATGCGACCCAATTCATGTTTGAGCGCGTCAAGCATCCCTATCTGGACGAAGCAGCACACAAAACCCGGATCGAGGCGCATCGCCTGTTTCAGTATTGGACATTCAACCGGAACGATGACCTGCAACAGCTTGTGAATGTCGGTCGCGCAATGGCTTCTATCGAAAATTTCGAGGAAGAGATCGTCAAACGGCAGGCGCTTATCCTTGCAGGCAAAGCCAAGGATGGTGCGCAAGCTGAGGACAAGAGCAAGCATTCGACGAAAACGTGGTCGGCGTTCGAGTTTGTTGTGCCGGGAGTGGTTTTCCCGTTGAGCTTCGAGCTTGATGTGACCGATGCGCAGCTTGCACTGTTCTTGTTCTCTCTGGACGCATTCTCCAAGACTGAGCGCATTGGCGGGCACGCTCGCAATGGTCTGGGCCAGTTCTCTCTTGATGATGTCACGCTGGTTGATGAAGACGGTGATGTTATCGGCGGCCTTTTCAACAACTCCGCGTTGGTGATGGAGCATGAGTTTGTTGAACGTCTGGCGCAGGCGTGGGCGGCGGCCAGTGCTGATCTGAACGCGGCTGACCTGAATCGTCTGTTCTCGCTGCCGGAGCCGGAAGCGAAAGCAGCCAAAGGCCGCAAAAAGGCCGCTGAGGCGAGTGCGTGATATGGAGCCGCTGAAAGTCACCTTCACATTCACGTCGCCAGTAGTGAAGGACTCCGAGTATCCGCTTTATCTTGATGCACTACTGGCGTGGTGCGTGATGGATGAAGCGGAGTCTATCGGGCATGGCGATGCGTGGGCGGCAGCAGACGACCTTTCTCATCTGCTGGAATCGGCTGAGGCCGAAGGCGGGTGGGTGTGGAAGGCGTCGGCTCTTCGGTTCACCCCAGCGAGTGAACGATTCATGATGAACATGATCCGCCGTTGTGATCCGTTGCTGTACATGGACGGCATGGATCGAGGGCGCATTGATATGCGCCGCAAGCGCAATAGCATCAATGCCGGTAGCGGTCAGGAGCGTGCCTATCAGTTCCTCATGCCATATCAGTGGATGGAGAAGGCTGAGGCATGGTGCATTGGTGACAAAGAGGCGATTGCTGAGGCATTGGCGCGACTTTCAGGTGTCGGCAAGCTGACCCGGAATGGTTTTGGGGCCATTCATAGCGTTACCGTGGAACCAGACTCGGCGGCGGCGACGCAATGGCGGCTTCGGGTGTTGCCTGCCGGGATGAGCGGCGCTGATGGCTTCCAGTACGTGCCTGCCCTTCAATGCCTGCGAGCGCCGTACTGGAAGAAAACCAATCGCGTAATGGCATTGGAACCACTGCTGCTGTGAGTTTTTTCATCGTGGCAGGTGGGAAAATGCAGGCAGGACAGTCGCTTATGGCTGACAGGTGGAAGCCCACCTCGTTTTGCGAGGTGGTGAGAACTGGGCGGCGTAGCTGCCGTCAATGGTGCAGGTGGAAGCCCACCTCGTTTTGCGAGGTGGTGAGAACAAGACCAGCCAGCTCACCATGCCCGGTCGAGTGGAAGCCCACCTCGTTTTGCGAGGTGGTGAGAACGCCATGGATGTTTGTGGCACCTTTTGCGAAGTGGAAGCCCACCTCGTTCTGCGAGGTGGTGAGAACACAAGCTGGCAGAACTCTTCCGCCAGATCAGTGGAAGCCCACCTCGTTTTGCGAGGTGGTGAGAACGGAGCGTGGCTTGCATCTCGCGCCGGCACCGTGGAAGCCCACCTCGTTTTGCGAGGTGGTGAGAACCCTACTCAGTTGGCGGCGTGTCCGCATTGCGTGGAAGCCCACCTCGTTTTGCGAGGTGGTGAGAACCGGAACAGGTTAAGCGTCATCCCGCCATCAGTGGAAGCCCACCTCGTTTTGCGAGGTGGTGAGAACTAGGGGGGCACCGTTTATGCCGCGAAAGTCGTGGAAGCCCACCTCGTTTTGCGAGGTGGTGAGAACCTTTTGCGGTCTTTGGGCGCCAACTGCCGTGGTGGAAGCCCACCTCGTTTTGCGAGGTGGTAAAAACAGGAAACGAAAGACCACCTGATCCTCACCCGAGGAAGCCCACCTCGCTATGCGGGGTGGTGAGAACCCCGTGCGGTAGTCCGTTACGATCCTGCCCGGCGGTAAGTACACCTCGCGATGCGAGGTGGTGAGAGCGACAACCGCCGTGCCGAGTTGATGACCTGATTGGAAGTCCTCCCTGCCTTGTGGGGTGGTGGAAATAAGATTGACCGCAGCATCTTGACAGAGTGTGTGTAAGTCCACCCCACTGTTATGGGGTGATGAGAACTACACGATCAGCCAGTTTTTCCACTGGAGATAAGAAGTCCACCTCTTTTGCGAGGTGGTGAGAACAATGGCAAGGCTCATATCGAGCGATTTTTCTGTGTCAGCCCACTATTGCATAGTGGTGAATACCGGAAGGGCGGCTCGTAAGTTTCGTTGCCATAGCAAGCCCACTGCTTTCGGAGCGGTGATGAAAACCGGAATCCGCGTATCGTATCGTTGATCGCAAGGCAAGACCTCCGCATTGGGCGGAGGTGAAGAAAATAAACGCTTTAGGTGTTTGAGGGTTGGTATATGTATCCCCTGTGCGGCAGGGGTATGAGAATGTATCTGGACGCCGTGATTGGTGGGCGCGGCATCAATCCCCGCTGATGCGGCGGGGTGAATAACAGCGTTGCACGACTTCACGCACATCCGGCTAATGAGTCCCCTTCCCGGAAGGGGTTGTAAACGCATGATCGGCTTCATTTATTGAGCGATCTCCGGCAGTCCCCGGTAAAACGGGGTGTTTCTTCCGATCTCCTTTCTTGCCTGATGGTGCGGTGGGCGCTGTTTGGTCGTATGATTGTGCAAATAGCCTAAACTGCATTTTCAGGAGGCCGCAATGGCGCAATCAGCGGGCAGCCCCGGCGACCGGCTGCACAACTGGAAGCTCTCGCACTGGCCCCCGAAGGGCATGAAGAAGTGCGGCGAGCTTCCGATCTACATTGGCGATCACGAGGCGGTCACGGCGTTCGCGCTGTCGCTTGGCGAGGTGATGGCCGCCGTGTCCGACCATATCTTCGACGAGTGTCGCGGGAAAACGCCGCGCTGGATGGCGGTGCCAAAGGTGGTGTTCGGCGTGGAGCGCCTGAACTTGGCCAAGGCACCGGCCAAGGCATCAAGGCGCTTTACGGAGTTGCCTGATCTGGTGAAGCGGTGCGGCAGCTTTTCCGATGAGGACAAGCGAAAGCTGGAAGATTGGTTCCAGCGCAATCCGCAGGGAGAGTTGGTCGCACACAAGCCGTTTGTGGACATGCGGGCCTATGTTTTCACGCGGGGCGAAGCCAGACCGAAGCGCCTTCGCTTCTATGAGTCTGGCCTTGTTCTGGCCCCTGCGGAGGGGCTGGAGCTTATCGTGCAGGATCACCGCGAGACGATCCGCTCGAAGCGGAGTGATGCTTTCTCAGCGCCGATGGCGCGGAGTTCGCGAGGCTGGGACGTGTTTCCAGCGGGAGGGTAGAGATGATTTGCTTTGTCACTGACATCCAGCACGACCGGGAACCGGACATTCTCGGGCCTGTGCGCAACATGATACTGACGGTGCGCGATCTGGATGGGGCGGAGATTGCGGCGGTTGCCGCGCCGAATGGCGGCTGGACGCATCCGGCCCTCGTGCTGACGGCGCAGGAACTGGCGGGCAAGACCGATGGTGGCGCTGACGCCTTCATTGGCGGGCGCTGGGTGGGCAGTACCGAGGTGTAGGCGGACGGCCCGCACGGGCCGTCCCTTGGTCGCGTGGTCAGGGTAGGGAATGGGCGTGGGTCTGGCGTGCTGCCAGTCCGCGCAGGTGCAGGCCGAGGTCGAAGAACCCGGCCTCGTGCAGTGCTGCGGCCACCTTCATCGAGCGTGCGTCTGCTCTCGGAAGCAGGATGGCGCGGCTGTCCCGGTACGGGCGCGGCAGATGCTGCCACAGGTAGGATGCCCGGAAGCTCTGCATGGCATCGTGGAAGCCGAGCGTGGCTTTCGGGATGTCTGCCATCACGAACATCTCGTAGTCGCGCTGGAGGCTCGCTACGGCCATCTCGTTGATGGCGTAAGTGCGCAGCCTGCCGCGCAGCGGAACCGGCGCTCCGATTCGAGAAGCGATGTAGCGGGCTGCGGCGAAGTGGTGTGAGCCACCGCTGTTGATGAGGAACACCCGGCCATCCCACAGGTAGCGGGCGAAGAAGTCGGACGGGTAGTCGCGATGCAGGATGCGAATCTCGCTCCATGCGAGGTTTTCGCGCAGCTTGTCGGCGGTGATCGGCTCGATCATGTTCCGCGAGTTGGTTTCCACCATGCGGTCGAGGGTGTCGAAGTCCTTTAGTTCGGACTTCGAGGCCGCTAGGCCCGTGACATCTTGGATGTCGCATTCCCAGTCTTCCGTAACCTCGCAGGAGCCGAAGTTGGCGAACTCTTCCCGATTGACGTAGAAGCTGCTGTAAGTCCCCCCGACATAACGCCAGCCCATCACTTCACCGCGAGCACGGCGCGGCCAGTGATTGAACGGCGTTTCACCCCATTCATGCCACCGCGCCACGCTTTCGGACGCGATGTCGCGGGGCGGCTCGCCGAGCGTGGCGGAGAGGTCGTGGTGGGTGTCGAGCAGCGCGTAGAGCGATGCAGGCCGCCCGAAATCTTCTTGGATGGCGTTGATGATGGTCTTGAGCAGCGGCGGCATGTTGTTCTCCCTTTGAGGCTGCTGAGGGTCAGGCAATGGCGACATCCAGCGGGAACCAGCGAGCCGCATGGCGGCGTTTGCGCTTCATCAGGTCGCGGAGGGTTCGGCTGGGCCAGTAATGTGACTCCCTGCTGTAATAGCGGCGCTCGTCATGCTCACGCAGGAACGCGGACGCTTCGGATGGGCGCAGGCCAGCGGCTATCAGGTGACGCCGGATGCGGCGGCGTGACAGCACCGGGCGCACGTCGAGCAGGTAGTCGAGGTTGGTGATGGTGGCATTGTCCGGGAGTTGTGGTCGCAACCAGCCGGGGATCGGGCCTTGTGTCGATAGGTTGCAGACAAGGGGAGGGCGGGTTGTGTCGATCCAATCCACCCGGAATGCTTCACCGTAGAAGCCCATGCCGGTTCCCAAGTCGTGACTGACGTAGTGGTGCCCGTCGCAGATGATGGAGTTGCCAGAGAACTGATCCAGAAGCTCAAGCCAGAAGGCGCGGTGGCGCTCCACGAGCGTGAGTTTTTGGGACTCGATCTCGTCGTCGGTCGTGTCCTCTGCACCGAAGGCCATGACTTGCTTCCAGCCAGCCTCGGAATCGGAAGGGGTGAATCCATCGTGGTAGCGCAGAGGATTGGCGGTCAGGCAATGCCGGGCCTGTAGCGTGTTCTCGTTCAAGTGGAATTCGACGGACAGGCGAGAGGTGACAGCGGAGAGCATGGTGTGCGTCCTTATGAGTCCAAGGCGCATTCGTCGCCCTCGGCTGCGGGTGCCGGGCCGGGCGTGCGACGAAGCTGTTTGTCAAGGTGTCGGCGAGCATGGCGCACGCTCTTTTCGAGCGTCTGCGCCTCGGGCGATGCCGCGATGGCGTCCGTGATGCGTTGGGCGTAGGCCAAAGGCGGCTCGTCTGAAAACACGGTCGCGAGCAATGCACGCGGATCGACGCCTTCGGCATGGGCCTTCTGCTCGATCTCGGCGCGGATCGCCGGGAGAGTGTCCCCGCAGTCCCAGAATGCGTCGTGAGCGTGGTCGAATGCTCGTTGGGCGCGGCTGATCTGAGCTTCCCGGTAACGGTCGAAGCCCGTTAGCGTGAGGCCGGAGTCTTGCGGGCCAGCATCTGCTTGGCCCACAGGCCATCCTGCTGCATCTCTTGCCGCAGCGATGCGAGTTCTGATGGCGTCAACCGAGGCGGCTGCCCGGAGGTGCCCTGCTTCGGCTTGGGTGAGTTGGTCGATGCCATATCCGAATTCTTCCTTCCAGTAGTGATTCATCGCGTCACCATGCTTGGCGCGGATGCGGTCGAGCATGTTTTGGGACGCGGGGAGGTTGACTGCGCCCTCGTGGGCGGTCATGACGGCAGCGCCGGGGACGTGGCCCCCGCGATTGACGATGTAGCCGCGCAGTGCCGCCACAGTGCCACCCATCGCGAGCGTATCGTCCACGATGAAATACAACCGGCCCGGCTCAACCTCGCCGTCGAAGGTTGGGCTGAACGCGAGCCGGTGATCGGCGGTAGAACCCGTGCGATGCACCCGCTCTACCTGACAGATGCCGTATTCCACCTCGACGCCAAGGCGGTGAGCGAGGACTTCGGCCATCATCAGCGGAATCTTGTTGCGTCCGCTGGCTTCTTCGGCCAGCACGGGCGTGATGCGCACGTCGCGCCGGTCGCCGAGCAGGCGGCGCACTCCCTCGACTGTCTCGTCGGTCAGCACTCGATCCACCATCGCGAGGGCAGCTTCTCGATCACCTGCCTTCGCCGCGAGATATTCCGGCTCCCTCTCCAGAGACTTGAGATCGGCATTGCGGACTACCGCAGGGAAGTCGCCCCAGTCGGCTCGCTCCGCCTGTCGGTGCTGGCCTTCCTTGACCCTGCTGAACTGGGCATGGTCGCTCTTGGGGAAGGTTTGCTGGATGCGCACGCCCTTGCGGATGCCCTCGGCGACATCGAGGGCGGCTTCGCGCAGTTCGTGCAGCGTCAGCGGGCCATCGGCCAGCCCGGTGACGCGCAGCGCCTTCTGGAAGCTGGCTCGAACCTTGTCCCAGCACCTGCCGAAGAACGAGCGTTCTTCCTCCGCGACGAAGGCGAATACTTCCTCGGCCTGATGGAGCGGTGACTTGTCGGCATAGTCGCGCTTGACCCGGTGCCAGACGTGGCTCAGGGACGGTTCTGCTTCCGTTTCCAGAACATCATGCAGGAGACGACGCTTTTCAGCAGGCTTGAAGGTGTTGAGGCCGTAGTGCCCGAGCAACTCGTGGCGCAAGGCTCGCCGGACGGCCCCTTCGTCACCCATATTGGAAGCTGCAAGGGCAAAGAGATGCCGGGCGGGGTGGTAGGCTCCGTCGATGCGGAAGCCGATGGCTTCTCGGGATGCTCGTGGGCCATAGATGTCCTCCTGCTTTTCCTGAATCACTGGGGTGACAGGGATGTTGCCGTTGTATTCGGCAAGGAAGTCATCCACCAGTTTCTGCACTGCCTCAACTGCGAGGCCATGTTGTTGCTTCTCCATCGTCTGCGTGTCCTATTGCTTCGGCGCAGGCCGATCCGAACGGCCCGACAGCAGATTCGCCCTGTCGAGCCAGTATTGCGCTTTGGCGTAGCACTCGTCCGCCTTCGCCGTGTCACCCGCTTCGCGTGCAGCGTTGCCATCGGCAAGCCAGCGGCTGCCGTGTGTCTCGGCATCAAGGATGCGCTCCCTGAGTGGCTTGCGAGGCGCTTTAACGGCCATCGGCGGCCTCGGCTGGCCGGACATCGGCTTGGTGCATCCAGAAGCTATCGGCTGTGCAGACACAGATGCCGAATGTGCCGTGGTAGTCAGCTTGCACAGTGCGGATGTAGGCCAACTCTGCCTCAGTGGTGAAAAAGGTTGCGGCAGGGAATGCCCCGGTACGGGTCGGATACACAGTGCTCGCAGTGCGGCGCATGACTTCTCGCATGGTTTGCGTCCTACGCGGAGCCGGGCGGGAATGCGCCCCGCTCCGCCGCTTCGATGTCGAAGCGGATGTTGTCGAGGATGGGTTGCATGGGTTGCTCGAACTCAGTGCCGCGAATCTCGGCAGAGAGGCGGTCGAGCATCGCACGAGCCGCCTCCGGGCTGTTGCCCGGCACCATGACGCAAAGCTCGCCTCGGGTGCGCAGGATGTCGAGGAAATTGACTTCACCGCGCTCGATCTGCTCGGCCAGTACAGCGCCGTCCGGCTTCTTGTCGGCGTTCATGCGCTGGCTCCCGATTCGACCGTGATGACATCAATCGCTTCCAGCGCGACACCGCCAGTCCGGCCTTCGATCTTGACCACGGGAGCGCCGTGACCAAGCTCCCAAGCCTCGCTGCGGGTCTTGGAGGTGATGAACTCCTTGTCACCAATAATCGGGTGATACCGGACAGGTGTTCCCACAGGAAAGCGTTGATTCCACTCGGCGGCAGTGATGTCCATGTCCGCTTACTCCTTCTTGGTGGTGGCTTCGTTGATCGCCTTGCCCACATTCTTCGCGGTGCGCTTGATGGTCTTCACGATGGTGCGGACATCGTTCGCGCAGGTGATGTAGGTGGCTCCGGCCTCGGGACGAAGAATCAGATCGTGACCACCAACCTCTTTACGGTAGGTGCCAGCGGCGTCCGGGCTGATCCCCGCGATCTTGGCAACGGTGTCGATGGATTCGCCGGAGAAGAGGGCACCGTACTCGTTGAAATCGCCATCGGCATTCATGCCGCGATGGATGGAGATTTTCGTTACCGGGCGACCGAAAAGCTCAACCGGGTTCGGCACGGTGTATTCCGCATCAGACAGAGGGGATGCTTGCACGATAGACAGGCCGCCCAGCGTCTTGATGAGGGTGGCGACTTCTTCCGGGTCGGCCCCCTGTTCGCAGGTCAGAACCTTCTCCAGCTTGGCTTTGGCGACGGCGGGAGAATCGCTCGCCTGTGCTGCGGCTGCGACTGCGAGAGCGGCGATGGCGACGACAAGTTGCTTGATTTTCATGTGATGTCCTTCTGGGTTATTCGGTTTCGCGGGAGCCGCTGACCGTGCAGGTAATGTCGGTCAGCGAGGGGCGACTGCCTTGCTCTGCCATCAGGCTGCCGATCTTGGTCTTGCGCTGACCGTTGAGCTTGGCGGCCTTGATGGCTGCGGCCTTGGGAGCCGCCACCGATGCGGTGTAGCTCGCGCCCATTTCGCCGTCCGGGTCGATATAGATCGTGATCGACTGGACGGGCAGTCCGAAGACAGCAAACCCCTTGGGCGGCACAAGCTCCCACTGCCCGGCATCGTTGCCGGGGAGTAGAGAGCGCAGGGCCGGGTTATCCGGGTTGATCTGCTGACGGCATTCCAGCCCGGCCTGCACGATGGGCGCGGCGATCTTCCACTGCGCCGGGTTGGCTACAGCATCATTGTCGAGCAGCGGGACGGGCATCTGCGCCATTGCGGAGGCGCAGGCCAGTGCTGCGACAGCGAACGCGGCGAGCTTCTTCATTGGGATACTCCTTCGTTGCCGTGTGTCCGGGCGTCGTTGAATCGAGAGGCCATCTCGGGATGGCGGTCGAGGAACTCGCCGAGCGTGAAGCAGGTTTTCTCTCGGCCTTCGGAGATCAGCACGTCAAGCGGCTTGCCGAGCAGAGCCACCGCAGTCGCAGCGGTAATGGGGCGCTCGTCGATTCGATCACCGTTCTCGTCGAGCTTGTCGAGAATCAGCATGGCAGGGTCATCCCAGCCCAACGGTGAGGCGGGGATACGGTTCCACTCTTGCTCCCACTCGGCTTGCGTTTTCCAGCCAGCACCGCCCAGCGACACGAAACCGTTTTTTTCCGTGTCGGCGAAGGTGATGGCGATGCACCATACAGTTTTTTCGGCGTCCATTTCGATTGCCCTGTTAAAAGTTTAGATTTGTGATGGTCAGTATGGATTATAGTCCATCATTCGTCAATGCCTCTAGCGAGGTGTTCGGCGCTTTTTTATGACTGGAGACTTGCCACGCAGCGCCGGGCGCTGGGCGGCAACGGCCTCCTGCAAAGCCGCGACCAACCGGGCGTTTTCCGACGCCAGATGGTCGGCCTGACCTTCGGCGCGTTGAAGGCGCTCGCGCATCGAGGTGTTCTCCTGCTCCTGCAAGGCTGTTTGCTGGGTTGCGCTGGCAAGCTGGGCGCGTAGATCGCGAAGCTGATTGTTCACGCGAGCCATCTCCAGCGTGTAATCGGTGCTCTCCCGCTTGGCTTTCGCTTCGATGCTGGCGATCTTGTTCTGCGCCTCGGTGCGGGCGCGGTCGATCTCCAGCAGCGAGTGCTTCTCGACGCCTTCGAGGCGCGTGATCGCGTCGCTCAGTTCCTGCTGTGAATGGGCGAGTGCGGCACGTAGCTCGTCGCGCTGTCCGGCCAGTTCCTGCCGGTTGGACTCGAACATCCGCTCTGCCTGCTCCCGTGCTGCGCGTTCCGTATCGACCCGGCCTTGGAGGGTGTTCATTGCCTCTTGAAGACCGGCGATCTGTCCCTGCAAGGCTTCGGCACGGCTGACGGCCCGATCCCGCTCATCTTCTGCATGGGCAACGGCGGCCTCGGCCCGCTCGATCTGTGCCTGCCACTCTGCTACTTGCCCATCGAACTCTTCGCGCACCAGAGAGATGGCGGCTGTCCAGAAGCCGAGGATGTGCGGAGCAAGGGCTTCCGGTACGCCCTTGACGAATCCGCTCATTTTGCGCAGCGCGTCGCCGTGCTCGCGGCGGAAGTCTTCCTTGCCCCGGTTGATGTCGTTGGCGCTGCCCTTGCCGATGATGTCCCGAATGTTCATCCAGCTTGGTAGCCGTTGTCCGCGCTTGGTGAGTTCAGCGCAGCAGCGTTTTGTCATCTCGTAGGCGTTGAGACTGTCCCAGTCGGGAGTTGATGCCAGTGTGGTGCGGAGTTCTTCGAGGTCGCTCATTTGGGTGCTCTTATGCTGATTCTTTGGGGGCAATGAACCACCGCTCAATGCCATGCGGCGTTGGGGCTGCGTTGGCAACTTCGGCTGCGGCGCGGGCGATAGCCCCGTTGGCTGCGGCTTGCTTCTGAATGAAGTCACGAGCGTGCTCGGGCGAAAGCAGGCTGTGCGGGCGGCTGCTGTAGCCACTGTGGGCGATGCCTTCCACCAAGGCTTCGGTCTTGGTGCCGATGGGGCAGATGTCGAACCAGTGGGTGAGGTCGGGCGGGGTGGTGTCGCCACGAAGCTCGATCTCCATCACGGCCACGGGCGCGTAGTTGTCGGGCAGGTGGACGCCGAGCAACTGGTCGAAGATCAGTTCCCCGCTGTCGTTGAGCGTCCCATCCGCGATCCAGTAGCGTGCGCCTGCCTTGTCGGCGTCCTGCATCCAGTTGCCGAACCATTGCTCCAACAGCGGCTCGACGGACTTGCGGCCATCGGCATTGCTGACATAGACCCCAGCTTGGCCGTGGACGTAGTTCTCGAAGCGCGAGTCGGCGAGCGTGATGGTGGTTTCGAGCAGCGCCCACGGATAGCGATCATCCACATCGCTCTGGAAGCTGCGCTGGGCATGGCCCTTGTCGGCGTATGGCTTGGTGTAGCGGGCGCGGATGCGGTCGCGGGACACCTCATCCGGTGCCAGTTGATAGAGGACGGCATGGGGATTCCACGAGCCTACGCAGAGGAAGCGGAGTTCCTTGCTGCGCGGGTAGTAGACCATGCCGAACGGCACGGCGAAGTCCGGGTTGCGGACGTACTTCGAGTCCGACAACAGGTCATCGCGCAGGTCGCTCCACAGGGCGAATTCGCGTGCGTGCGTGGTCGCATCCATCGGGCCGCAGAACGGCTTGAGCCGTTCTGCGAACCCGGTGGCGGCAGCGAACAGTTCCTGCTTGCGCTCGAAGCTCTGGAATACGGAGGTCTTGTCGGCCCAGTCCTCGGCTTGCGGCCACTGGTGAAGCGTCGTCTCGGACGCGGCTGCTTTGGGCAGTGTGGCCCAGCGCCGAGACTTCTCGGCGTAGCGCGTCTTGCCGCGCTCAACGGTGATTCGATGCACCCACGCATGAGGCTCGATGCGGTTGTCCTGCTCGGCCAGCGTGGGGGCTGCGTAGATCACCAGCTTTGCCCCGCCTGACAGGACGAGGCGCAGCGGCGCGTAGCCCAGTTCGGAGACGAACGCGGCGACATCCTCGGCCTGCCGCTGCCCCTCACCGGCCAGCATGTACATCTGGTCGAGCAACGACTTCCAAGCGGCGGGTGCTGCGCCATGCTCGAACCGGGGCAGGGGCTTGCCACGGTTGGCCGCACGCCATGCGATCACCGCTTGATGGATGATCGCGGACGCTTTGTCGCCCGTGGCGATGGCTCCCTCAGCCAACGCCTGAGCAAGACGCTGACGGGTGTCCTGCTCGCTCGCCAGTTCTTCCCGCAGGAACTTCAAGGCGTGCTTGAAAAAGCGGATGTAGGAGAGGTGGTCGCGGCGGGTGTCGCGGTTGTGGATGTACCAGTGCAGTTCCTCGGGCTGCACGGCATCCAGACAAAGAAACGGTTGATCGGTGTAGTCCCAGTGGCCGTTCTTGAACTTGGTGAGATTGACCTTGCAGTTGAAGCTGCGGTCTTCCCAGTTGTACGTGCGTCCGCTGACCTCCACATCGACGCACAGCGACTGGCCGTCACGGTAGGCGATGGCGACGCTCATGCGCTCGGCAGGGCAGTAGCGGCGGTCGAAGCGATCGCCACCGCGTTCGGTCTTGCAAGCGGCAGGGGCTGTGTTCGGGTTCATGACCTCGAACCAGTTGCACAGCACCCGCGAGCCGGAGCGGAGGTAGGCATTCTTCTCGGCGATCCACTCATTCAGCGGAGTGCGTTTCTCGCCGGGCAGCATGGCCGAGCCGTCATCATCGTGCAGGAATCGGCAGTGCTTCTCTTGGAAGTCGAGCGAGACGAAATTCAAGCTGGCCGGGCCTTCGTAGAAGTCGCCAAACAGCTTGAGTCTGTGGTCGAGGCCGCAGACCAGCAGCAGGAAGCGTTTGTAGTGCAGCGCGAACCGCTCGTGCGCCGCGAGGCGGTCGGTGTATGCCACGTCCTCGAACTTGATCTGGCTGCCATCCATACCCCGGAAGATGCCGTCCTGCTCGTCACGCGACGGGAACAGGCGGGCGCTTCCAAGGTGGCTTTCCACGGGCGAAAAGACCCGGTGGATATTCATGCCGTTGCGAACCAGCAGGAACACCTTGCGGTTCTCTTCGTTCCGGGCGTGGTTCGTCCACTTCTCTCCATAGTCGATGTATCTGCGCGTGGTCGCCATCACCAGCACGCAGCGTTCGGTCGGGAATATCTGGCGAACCAAAGAGTCGTGCTTACGCAGCGCCTCGAAAAACAGATGCTCCTTGGAGAAGTCGAACCACTCGTCGATGTCCGCCCATACCGCGAGTTCTTCGTCCATCATCAGTTTCTTCTGGACGAAGGTCAGCGGCTGGTCGCTGGGCGCGGGTTCGCCTTCGCGGATGGTGGTGACTTCCACATCCTTGCCCACGTAGAGGTCGAGCGATTCGATCCCCTCCATCAGCTTCGCCACGTAGGTGCGGACATCCTCCGTCTGCGCGAGCGCAGCGGCGGCCTGTTCTTCGTAGTAAGGAGTCAGCGCCTTGATCGTGGCGGCAATCTCGCCAGTCTTGCCCTGAATCCACTGCGACTTGATGGTCGCGATCTGGTGCTCGCGGCCAGCGGCCTGCTTGAGAGATGCGATAGCCTCGGGCGTGATGCCGGTGCCGATGGCGTCGGCAACGGTGCCGGTGGCGATGCTGACGAGGCTCTGTCCCGGCTCCACGGGGAATGCCGGGACAACCGCTGTACCCTCGTCGGTTTCTTCGGGCGTCTCAGTCGCTTGCTGCTCGCGGAGCTTGTCTTCGACCACGCGGGCGAGCAGCGCCGGGTTGCTCTGGGCTTCGAGCAGTTCGGATTGCAGGGCGTTGATGCGCCCCTGCACCTCGCGAACCTCGCCGCTGCGTACCGCCTGATGATCTGGCTCGTACTCGAACTGGGCCAGAAAGTCTTTCAGCAGGAAACGGTGCTCCGTGTAGTGGAACCAGCGTTCGCGCACGGAGCCGTCTTCCTGCGGGATTTTCAGGGTGGTGTCGGTGCCGATCTTGCTCGGGTGAGGGCGCAGGATGATGGTATGCGCTGCGTCATCGACCCAGCGGATCGACTGGATCAGGAGTACGGTGCCCTCGTCGATGCCTTCTCCGGGGATCGGCTGCAAGGCCCGCCAATACTGTCCGGTTTGAAGGGACTGGAAGCGGCTGATTCGCTCGGTGCCGGGTTCGTGCTTGATGATTTCGTCCATTGTCCTTTTCCTACTGTTCGCGAGAGAGCACGTTGCGGCAGTGGTCGGCCAATGCCTTCGCGTCGGCTGCCCATTCGCCAGTGGCTTCATTTGCAGCGGCGTTCAGAGTGAAGGCCGCGTCCTCCCAGTTCCCGGCAATGATCGCCCGCATGACGATCTTGCAGCGCGTGACCTGATCGTCCGGGGCGCTCATGAGTAGGTCGTAAGCGGTTTTCATGGGTTAAGAGCCTCATCAACTTCCGGCACATGGGCGACGCGGGGCTTGAGGCTGTCGGCCTCAACCCAGCACGCCTTGGTCTGCCATGCACCGGCAATGCGTTGCGCAACGCGCACCTGAATTCTTTTCGGGCCGATCTTGAGGATGACAGCCGCAATGGGCGTGATGAACCCGTACCCGCCACGGGCGCTGCGCAACCAGTTCACCCGGTCGCCGACCTCAAGCTGCTTGACAGTCGCGGTGCCACGCTCATCGCTCATGCTTACCACCATCCTCACACAATGTTGCCACAGTCGCAGTGTAGGCTCGGTTCTCGTTCGTGTCAATCCATATACGAACGTACATGATACAAAACAGTATCTTTCACTTGTAGTTTTTCCCATAACTGCTATTATGGGAAGAAGTGGGGGAGATGCTCCGTCACGACCGTCGCCGGGGTCGATGTTTCACGGGCTGGACGCCCGGCAAAACAGCAGTAACGGCAGCAATATCAATGAGTTGGGAGCGCGAAAAATGGTCGAGAAAAAAGCCGTGGAACATAAAAAGCCGGGTCGGCTGACCTTTCGCGCCGTGAATGCTGCGTTGGCAGCCGCAGGCGCTGCGGAGGTGCTGGCCAAAGGGGATGGCTACTTCTACTTCATGGAGGGCGATGCCCACTGCTGGCCCGCAACAATGGTCTATGTCACCCGGCTGAATGACCTGACCGTGGAGCAATGGATTGGGGAATGGCGGTCGCTGCGTGCGGACTGGCTTTCCCGTAAGAGCTGAGACTGGAGGCAAATGATGGACGCTGACGACATCCTCAACATCGTCACCTTCTTGGGTGACGAGATGACCGACGAACAGGCGCAGCGCCTGATGGATCAGGCGAAAAGCTGCTGCTCGATTGCCGACATGGAGCGCATCAAGGATGCGGTCGGCGGCCCCTTCTACACCCTGCTCTCAGAGTTCGAGGGCGAAATGGGTGGTTTTCACAGGTACTGAAAGGACGCAACCATGAAGCCTGAGCAATTCACCATCCTTCGCGGCTCCGTCCGTGAGCCACGGCGATTCGACGCCGCAGTCGAGCAGGTGCTTGCAGGGGTCGATTCCGGCTCCATTCGCAATGTGGTCTTGCAGGACGTGAAGTTCACCCTGTCGCGCATTGTTGATGAGGCTTGGAAGAAGCACGTCAGCGAGCCGCACTTCTATGCAGGCAAGTGGCAGGAGCAGCCCGAGGACGTGCAGGCGCTCTACGACAGCATCTCGATCATGGGCCTGCACGATGTCATCGCGGCGAGCAAGAAGGTCGCCAAGAGCGCCGCAACCGGCCCTGCCGTTGATGCCATGCGTGCTTACTGCGCCGAGGTGCTGCCGCTGTCGCAGGCAGTCGCCTCGCTCAAGGACAAGGTGGTCAAGGGTCGCGCCCCGAGCACAGGCCCGGCCAAGCCGGAGAACCCGAACAAGGTGGTCAAGACCTGCCCGGTGTGCTTCCGCCCCATCGCCGTGCTGCGCGGGACGATGGCGCACCACGGCTACCAGCGTCCGGGTCAAGGCTGGCAGACCGCCAGTTGCCCCGGCATCCGCTTCAAGCCGCTTGAGGTTTCGAGCGAGGGCTTGGAGTGGCTGATTGCCACGCTGCGCGAGCGTCTGGCGGGCCTCAAATACGCGCACACCAATCAGGCGACTCTCCCTGAGTACCTGATGGCGAAGCGCACCCATAGCGGCAAGGCCGAGAAGATCACCCGCGACGATCCGCTGTGGTCGCGAGTGTTCGCCCGCCACATCGCTGAGATCGAGTCGGAGATGGGGAGCCTTGAGCGCGAACTGCCGATGCTGGACAAGAAGCTGACCGACTGGAAACCGGAGGTGCAAGCGTCATGAGCGATCAAGCGAAGCAACAACCCACGGATGCCGTGGAAAAGGCGCTGCGGGCGATTGTCGAGGCCATCGTGGCGCAAGCCCCGGTGGTAACTGATTCAGGGATGGTGCATGTCTGGTTGGATGCGGCATTGCTGGATGGGGCGCGTGCGGCCCTCAATCTCAAGGCGGGCGCGTCATGAGGGGCAATCACATCATCTGGGGCAGGCAGGATTACGTCGAGCCGCCTCCCCTGCCCCCGGAGGCTCTGGCTCGCGTAGCCATGTGCTCGGTGATGCCACGCTGGCCTGACAGGACAAAGCCGTACAACTGGCATGAGGTTCGGGCTGGTGACGATGTGATCGGTTTTGTGAAAACCGGGCTTGGCGGCCAGAGCTACCGGACGCCGGACATGGACGACTGGTTCCTTGTCGCGTGGGACTGGAATCGTGCTGATCCGCCGCACGCGCACGCAGTTCTGCGGCTTCTGGACGCCGTGAATGCAAGCGCGGAGGCGAGCGTATGAAGACATATCAGCTTTCTGGCCCTGACCTGCTGGAGCCGTTCTGGTTCAACCGAGTGCGGCATGGTCAGCACCCGGCCATCGTATCTGCCGATGCGACGGTTACGGTCGAGGGGGTCGCGCTGCGCCTGCGTGGCGACCGTCCGCCCACGGGGGCCGCCGTGCAGGTTTGGCTGAATGCGGCTGGCTTCTTCGTCTGCGCCACAGAGGCGGAGATCGAGCAGGCCGCCGAAGAGCGCCGTGCTAAGCGGGCTGCCGAGGACGCGCAGAGACGAGCACGTCTCGACGCCCTTCGTGACGAGGCCCGCACCTTTAATGCCGGGATCACCCTGCCCGTGCAGTGGGATGTCGGTATCAAAGACGTGCTTTCCGGTCTGTCGGAAGGTTCATGGGGGGATGGTCGCAACAAGGCGACTGTCGAGCACATCTACCTGCTGGAAGACTTCGAGGCCGGGAGGTTCAAGCGTCGCAAGGGCGACTTTCTCTGCACATCGGCCAGCGGGAACAACGGCAAGCGTTGGTCTACCACGGTTGAGCGGGCGCATGACGGGGCCGGTGCGCCCTATCAGCCGAAGGTGACGTGCAAGGCGTGTCTGAGGCTGGTCGCCCGGTGGATGCGCAATGACGAAAGCACTTGACCGGGCATGGACTATAATCCAGAATGACAACCTCAAAACAAGTTTTCTAACACCCTTATTTGAATTTATCTCAGGAGGACGTTATGCCGACCAGTCAAGCCGCTTTCGCATCGTCGCCTTTGGCACGCATCAATGCGGCCAGACGGCTTGCTGCGACGTTGTGTCCCCTGTGCATGGATGCGGAGCAGGAAGTGCGGGCCGCTGGCTATAAACAGCCGGTCAGTTCGTTGGAAGCCTACGAAAAGGGGCTGGAGGCCGCAGTCGCGCAAATTGATGATGGCAGGGAGCCATATTTGGTCATGCGCGAGGCGCTGACCGCAGGCATGTGGCCGTTCATCGAGGTCTGGGACGTTGGCATCGCCCGCGTGACGGTTGGAACCGGCAAGCGGATCGGAGCGTCCCGGACGCGGGAACTGGTGCAAGTCTCGACCAAGGGCGGCGATCTGATGCTCCCGCCCGACACCCTGCTGGTATGGAGGTGAGTGGAATGTCCGGCACCGACAACCGGCAGCCGCCCGCGCCCCCTATCGGCGACGCGGCGCAGCCAATGGCTGTCACGGCCCCGGCAGCGCCTGTGCGCTGTCCGCTAGGAGGCACCTGCACTTGTGCCGTTCACGAACGATGCGAGAGCCGTTGAGAGGGGCTGTATTGCATGACCCGGAAGTACCTTTCCAAAGCCGAGGCAACCGCGAAGGGCTGGTTCAGCCGAACCGACCTGAAAAGCCTGTACCGGCTCAAGCCAGCACCGCAGCAGTGGGCTGCTGGCGAAGTGTGGCAGGGGCACGGCGCTTACGCGGTCTACGACAAGGCGCAGTGCCTTCCCATGCGCCCTTACCGCGCCCCGAGTCAGGCGCAAAGCCTTGCGCTGGAGCGGGGTCGGGAGTTGGTCGGCACGGCGGAATGCGCTGCTGTTGGCTGCTCCTTGAGGTTCGACAGGGAATGGTGGCTCGGGCCGCTCTGCCCTGAGTGCGAGCAGCGCGAGCGCCGAGCGGAGTGTGCCGCGACAGCGCAGTGCTGGATCAACGATGGCTGCCTGTTCCTCGACGCAGAAACGACTGGCTTGGACGAGCAGGCAGAGGTGGTCGAGATGAGCGTGATCGACGCGCTTGGACAGACCGTTTTCAATGCCCTTGTCCGGCCCTCTGTGTCAATCCCGGCTGAGGCAACCGCCGTCCACGGAATTGAGAACGAGCACGTCACCGACGCCCCATCGTGGGCAGAGGTGCATGACGACTTCTGCCGCGCTGTCGCCGGGCGTCCTGTCGTGATCTACAACGCCGACTACGACCTTCGCGTGATCCGCCAGACCACGACGCAGCATGGCTTGACCATGCCTGAGATCGACGGGCGGTGCGCGATGCACTTGTACGCCCGTTGGTACGGCGAGCGGCGCGAAGATGGCCGCTTTCACTGGCAGAAGCTGGGTGCGGCGGCGCAGCAGTGCGGCATTGCGGTCAACGGCGCACATCGCGGCTTGGCGGACTGCATGACCACGCTGCAAATCATCAATCACATGGCCGCCAAGGAGGCTCTATGAACACATCCCCGTTCCTGCAATATCGCGACATGGTGATGGGCCATTACAGCACGGCCAAGTGGCTGCGCTCGTTTGTGATGTCACTGTGGAATGGAGGCGGCTACAAGATCGGGCTGTCGCAGTTGGGTTCGATTGACGAAGCGCACTTCAACGCGGCGATGGCCATGCTGCGGCAGTACCGCGAGCAAGGCGAAAACGACCGCGAGTTCATGACACTTGCCGAAGACATCCGGGTGCGGATGGGCGAAGAGCAGGCCGCAGAGGAACGCGAGCAGGCGTTTTCGGACTGGCAGCGCGACCTGCGGTATCACCTGAACCGGCAGGGGCGGATGCGTCCGGGTGAGATCGCGCAAGCGGTTGAAGACCACTACGGCTGGCTGGAATCGGAATTCGACGCGGGCCACAGCGCCGAGGCGACGGGAGACGCCTTGGAGGCCCGAGCGCGGGAAGCAGGCTGATGAATTTCGACCTCAAGCGCCCCTGCGCGAATTGCCCGTTTCGGACGGATATTCGCCCGTTCCTCCACCCGGAGCGGGCGCGGGAAATCTGCGACGCTATGCTGCTGGGCGACGAGAGTTTCTGGTGCCACAAGACCATTGACTACAGCGAGGCGTCGGAAGGCTCCACCAACCGGAAGACCCAGCATTGCGCCGGGGCGCTGATCCTGCTGGAGAAGCTGAACAGGCCGAACCAGTTGATGCGGATCGCAGAGCGGATTCGATGCTACGACCGCACCCAACTGGACATGGCCGCGCCCGTGTTCGAGGCACCCAAGGCGTTCATTGACGCCTGCCGCCGTCAGGATGCTGCCGCAAGCCGTCAGCGCATTGCTCGCTTGCGCTCTAGGGGCGTGAGCGTGTTCGAGCGCGAGGACGAGCAGTGATGAGCGAGCAGTTGATCGAACTCCCGCAGGGCTGGGTGACGCTTGGCCGCGCCGTTCAGGGCGCTGCTATCGACGCGCAGTCCGATGCGGAGGCCGCTGCGCTCTGGCTGCGGGCGAAGGGCGGACGGTCAGCCAATACCTTCGATTCTTACCGCCGCGAGGCGCTGCGCCTCTTGCTGTGGCTGGGTGAACAGCGTCTGGCGCTGGCCGAGTTGAAGGTGGAGCACGTCCACCTGTACTACGCGCACCTCGCGAATCCGCCGAAGCACTGGATCAGACCACGGAAACCGCGCCGCGATGAAACGCTACTGCCCACGCAGGCGTTGGCCGGGCCGCTCTCGAACAAGTCCATCGACTACACCCGCACGGTGCTCGGGCAGATGTGCTCTTACCTGCAAGACGCGGGCTACTTGCAGCGCAACGTATTCCGCCTCTCGGTGAAGCCTCCGGTGGTCGTGGAAACGACGCCGACGCGGCTGCTCGATCTGGATAGCTGGAACTGGTTGTGGGACTGGATTCTCGCGTTGCCGAGCGGCAAGCCAGCCGATGCTGCGCACGCCGCCCGGACTCGCTGGGTGTTTGCCCTGCTCTACCACACGGGCATTCGACGGGAGGAAGCGGCGCACGGACGCATGGGGGACTTCGTGCGCAAAGATCGAGCATGGTCGCTCCGGGTGCTGGGCAAGGGCAACAAGGAGAAATTCGTGACCGTGAATTCGACGCTGCTGCGCGAATTGGTGCGTTACCGCAAATCGCTCAAGCTCGCGGATTACCCGGTGCCCGGCGAGGACTTCCCGCTGGTCGCATCGGTGAATGCGGCACGGCGAAGCAAGCCCCTCACGCCTCGGGCGATTGGGCTTCTGGTCGGCACCATCGGGCAGCGTGCAGCGGCGGAGTGCGCGGACGAGCACTGCCGCGCCCAGATCGCCCAGATGACGACGCACTGGATGCGGCACACCAACGCAACGCACCGGCTGATGGCCGGGGCATCGCTGGAAACGACGCAGGATGAACTCGGGCACGCCGACCCGAGGACAACCCGCATCTACGCGAAAGCGAGCGACACGCGCCGCAAGGAAGACGCGGAGAAGCTCGCGAAGCTGGGTGCGGATGAAGGTGAAAGGTGAGCAATCTCAACATCATGAGGAAACTGAAACGATGAAACCCTACCGACAAATGCACGCGCCACCGTTCGGGAGCGCGACGCCAGCACCGCGCTGGAGCCTGACCGACCGGGGCGCGGCTCTTGCGATCCTGTCTCTGCCCTTCGCGCTGGCTGCGCTGGCGTTCCTGCTGGCTGTCATCACGACCGCGATGGGTGAGATGGCGCAAGGGACGCTCCGGTTCTACTTGGCCGCCTTCTCCTACTCGTACCTGATGGCGTGTCTGATGTGCCTCCCCGCCTACGCCATTGGCTACGGCTGGTACTGGTGGAAGACCAAGGGCGGCGATGCCGATCTTGGCAAGCCGCTGCTGTGGATGCCGCTGATAGCGGCGGCTTTCGTGTGGTTCCCCGCCGTTCTGTTCCCGCAACTGACCGGGACGGGCCGGGTGCAAGTCTTCTTGCTGCTGGCCGGAGCAAGTCTGGTTGTGGGCTACCTGTGGGTTGCGGTTGTTCGTTTCATTTTGCGTGTCTGGAGAAAGGTATGAGCATGA
>CAZDIZ010000009.1:0-26107 GCA_964505625.1 uncultured Solibacteraceae bacterium
TACGCGGAAGGATCGAGTGATTCGCTCTCGGACTTCGCGCCAGGCGAGCGCACGCTTGCCGCAGGCGGTTCCGCTGTGTTCGCTTCCGTCGGTGGCCGTTCGTCGGATGGTTACCTGCCTTTCTTCCACGTGCGCAATCCGGGCGGTGGCAACGTGTTTGCCGGCATCGGCTGGACCGGGCAGTGGAACGCATCGTTCCGGCACCTCGCCGGACGCGGCATTGCGGCCACGGCGGGCATGGAGCGCACGCGCCTGCGTCTCAAGCCGGGCGAAAGCATACGCACGCCGGCCATCCTGCTGATGTGCTGGGGCGGCGATGATCCGTTCCGCGGCAATAACCTGTGGCGGAGCCTGTTGCTCAAGCACTACACACCGCGGCCGGGCGGCGCTGACTTCGATCCGCCGCTCGCTGTGTCGGCGCACGGCGTCGTGCCGTTCGAAGAAACCACCGAGGCCAACATGCTCGAAGGCATCGAGCATGTGACGCGCGGGAAGTTGGGCGCGAAGATCTGGTGGATCGACGCCGCTTCGTCGGCGCTCATCGATAAGAAATGGTACATGTCGGTGGGCAACTTCGAGCCCGATCCAGTGCGCTTTCCGCGCGGACTTAAGCCGGTTTCCGACGCGGCGCACCGCGGCGGAATGAAATTCCTGCTTTGGGTGGAACCCGAGCGTGTGATGCCCGGCACCTGGCTCCATCGGACGCACCCGGACTGGCTCATGAAGGCTTCCGCCGAAGCACCGCAGCGTTACAGCTTCATGGTGAAGGCGCGTTACCATTTGGCCGATTTGGGCCGTAAGGAAATGCTCGAGCTGTTGCAGAATACGGTGTCCAAACTGATCGCGGATAACGGAATCGACATCTATCGTCAGGACTTCAATATGCTCCCGCTGTGGCACTGGCGCGCGCAAGAACCGGAGGACCGGCAAGGCCTGGTGGAAGCGCGCTACATCGAGGGGCTGTACGCCTACTGGGACGAACTGTTGCGCCGTTCGCCCGGCCTGCTCATCGACAATTGCGCGAGCGGCGGGCGCCGCCTGGATTTCGAAATGCTGCGGCGCAGCGTGGCGTTGTGGCGCAGTGACACGGCGTGGAGGGATATCGATGCCGTACAGAGCATGACCTACGGGCTTTCACGCTGGATGCCGGTGCACGGTCTGGGGGCGAGTTCCGCCGAGACTTACGAAATGCGCAGCGGCTTCGCGCCCACGTTCACACTGGCGATCGACTACCGCAATCCCGCGACGGTCGCGCGCGCGCGGCCGCAGATGGAAGGCTACCGCTCGATCCAGAAGCGGTACCAGGGCGATTTCTATCCGCTCACTCCCTACAGCTTGCAACCCAACGTATGGATGGCGTGGCAGTTCCATCGCGAACAGGAAGGCGACGGTGTGGTGCAGGCGTTCCGCCGCAAGGACTGCACGCAAGCGTCGGCCAACTATCGCTTGCACGGACTTGATACGCGCGCCACCTACTGTCTCGCGGATTGGGATCATTCTGGCGAGAAGTGCGTTTCCGGCAAGGAACTCATGGAAACGGGACTCGCGATTACGCTGCCAGCAGCGCGCTCGGCGGCTGTCGTGGAGTACCGAAAGCGGTAGTCACGGCGCGGCGCGCTTGGTGTATACTCTGTTTCTAGGACCCCAAAAGGCGACCCCATGTCAGATCCCGTCGACGCCGCATCTGTTGTAGCTACCGTGTCCGACGTAGTCGCTACGCTGAGCGACGGGACCAAGGTGAAGCAGCGCCTCGTGCGCATGCGAGCTTGTAACGAGAAGGACGACAAGGGGAAACTCTGTGCGGGGCACTTGAAACGGTGGTACTTTTTCGGCGAGGAAGTGAGCCGCCTATGCGGCGCCGAGGCCGAAATCTACCGCTGCGAACGCTGCAAAACGCTGTACCTGCCGAATCCCGGCGAGACGCCTCGCACGGGCACGCTTTCCTGGTAGGCCGGCGCAAGGATTCCCTGGCCTGTGGTTTAGGTCTTGAAATAAAGAAAGACCGCACCGGGAGAGGGGGATGAGGTACATTGAGTCCCTCTCCATGATGCGGTCCGCCCGAGTTGGGCTTGGATCCCGCGCCGGCCAGCCTGGTGTCAGAACACCCGCACTGCTGTTCCGTCCCTGGTGAGGCCCGCGTCCGATTAGTCCTGCACCACGAACGCCAGGCATCAGCCGAAGCATAGAATCCTGGGCGAGCTTTGCAAGGAGCCTAGCTATGATGCCGTTATGAAAGTACTGCTATCAACAAAAAACCCCTCGGCTGCAACCGGAAACAGGTTGAGGAGCAGAATAAACTCGAAACATCGGCTCCCGCAAGCACGCTGTCCTGACGGTCCGCTCTCAATCCGCCTGCCAGTTGCAGCAGAGGGCAGGTTCAAAAGGTACTGCGTCAATTCGAAATGAGTGTAGCAAACAACGAACCATTTGTGGAGGGGGGGGTGGCGTTGAAAACAAAGGCGCCATTCCTGGGGCACGGTGTCACTGTTGGGGCGTTGTGGTGTGTCGCTGTGTCGCTGTGACACAATCGAGGTGGATGTACCGCTCTTGGCCGCTGCGGACCGCGGTGTTTTTCATCCTCGCCGCCGTTCAGGCTTTCCCTCAAGCCCAGGATGAAGATTTTCGGGTTTTCACCGAACACCCGCGTTTGTTTCTGCGTGCCCAGCGCGTGCGCCTGCTGCGCCGCGAACGCCAGCGCCGCTCCATGCGTTGGGAACAGTTCGAAACGTTGATGGCGGGCAAGGCGCGTATGCCCGAACCGGGTCTGAGCGCGGCGCTCTATTCGCAGGTGACCGAGGAAGCCAGTGCGTGCCGCACGGCTATCGATTGGGCGCTCGGAAGCGCGGCCGATCTGCGCCAGCAGGCGTTGGTGTTTGATTGGTGCCAGGCCTCGCTCAGCGAAAGCGAATCCAAACAGCTTGCCGCGAAATTAGAGCGCGGCATCGCGGCGGCACGAGCTTCTTCGAACGTTGCCGACGTGCGCTCGCGCGCGCTGGCCGCGGTGGCGCTGGCCGGACACACCTCAGGGCCGCTTGTGGAACAGGAACTGCGCGCGATCGTGGTGAACTGGTGGCGCGGCAGGATCATTCCAGCGGCGAAGAGCGGACGCGCGCCCATCCCGCTCAGCCGCACCTACGATCTGTTTGAACTGTTGCACGCCGTGCGCGACAACATCAACATCGACCTGCGCGAGTCGCTGCCGGCCATGTTTCGGGATCTTCCGACCGTACACGTGCTCAGCCACTATCCGGCTTCGTATCCGGCTCCGGAAGGAGAGTATCGCATCCCGGCATTCAAGGGAGGCGGCGAGCCGGATCTCGCACAAGCCGCGCGTTCACGTGCCGCCGGATTGTCCATGGTGGCCTTCGATACCAACGCGCGCGAAAACCAGTTCTTGCAGGGCTGGCTGATCCAGGATCGCTTTCTGCTGCACAGCGCTTTCGGCGTCCCCTATGAGTTTCTGTGGGCCAATCCATATCAGCCTGGCTTGAGCCCGTTCTACATGCCGCTGTACGCTTACGATAAGCTTTCCGGATTGGTCTTCGTACGATCGAGTTGGGAGGACGACGCAAGCTGGTTCGGCCACTTCGACGGTGAAAGCCAGCGTTTCGACAAAGGGCAAATCGAAGTGCTCGCGCCCGGATCGTCACAAGCCGTCGAGGTAGGTCCCGCGTTGGTCTTTTCAGCGGAAAAACAAAACAAGTTCCGCACCGAATCGCGCGAAGTCGAATTGCTGTTCGTGCTCGGGCTCACACCCGGCGCGCGCTACGACGTCGAAATCGACGACGAAGAAATCCGCGAGGAACGCGCCGGCCCCAGCGGAGTCCTGCAACTAGCCACTTCCGGCAAGTTCACCGGAGGCCTCCGCCTCAAAAAAAAATCGCTCAGCCTGAACTGAGCGACTTTCTACTTCAGCTTTAGGTCCACGTTGACGGTCTTCGCGCCCAGCCGGGCTTGAGCTCCTTTGGGGTTGCGCACTGTGATTTGACCGTGAACCTCGGCGAGAGGAAACTCACCGAACTCGTCGTCGTAGAGCACGGTCGTGTGCGGCGCATCGTCGTAGATATAACAGTCGACGAACTCGACGCCGCCCGGCCGCGCTGTCACGTCGCGGCGGCGCTGGAGAATCGAAACAGCGGCGCGCGGTTCGGCCGCGTCGCGGTGCGCCGAAATCCACGGGTTGCGCCAACTGCAATTGACGAAGCGCACTTTGACGCCCGTCGACGACTTGTCGAAGATGCGCACACCTTCCTTGCCGGTGTTTTCGCTGGTGCAGTTCACGAACTCGACCAGACCTTGCGGGCCGTCGTCCTTGGACGTGCCCACGGCCATGCCAGCCCAGCCGCGCTGATTGATGTCGGTGAAATCCGCGGGAACCATTCCCGGCGAGCCCATGCGCGCGTGGCAGTTCTCAAAACGAATCGACACCGGCGCTGACGTGTGATCGAGCGGCTTCATGTAAACCAGCATGGCGTGCCCGGCATTGTTCTCGAACAGGCAATTGCGGATGACGCAGTTTTCGAAACGCTGTTCGGGCGTGTCGACTTCCAGATCAATGCCGGCTTCGGGCGGCGTGCCGCTGGTGGCGGAGAAAACGCAATTCTCGACCAACAAATTCCGCGCGCTGATGACGCTCAAGCCCTGGCGATGATTGTCGTGCGCCACCGCGCTGCGGATGGTGACGTTCTCGCTCCACTTGCGCGCGCCGCCGCCATCCACGTAGAACCCGTCGCCGCCCGACGATTCAACGCGCACGCCTTCGATCAGCACGTTGCGGCAGCCGCGGATGGCAATGCCCATGCGCCATTCGGCTTTCTTGTAGGGCGGCTTCTGGTAATCGCGCTTCCACATGCGCAGTGTGGCGCCGTAGCCGCGGATGGTGAGGTTCTCGGCGTCGTTGGCGGTGAACAGACTGTCGCCTCCACCCTGGAACTCGCCGCGCTTGGCGAGGACCAGCACACCCGGCTCGAACACCAATTCCAGATTGCCTCGCAGTTTGATGGGCCGCACGATCCAGGCGTCGCCCATGTAAGGCACAACTACCGTTTTGGCCCCGCTGTCGATCGCGGCTTGCAGTGCTTCGGTCGCATCGTTTTTTGAAAATCCCCACCAGGCGGCGTTGGCCGTCGCGCGCTTGCCCGAAGCCACTTCAGCGACGGCTTCCGGCGATGGCGCGTTCGTCCCGGCCAAGGCGGCAAGCGATGCAAGTACTGCGAAAAGAAGTGTTCGAATGCTCATGGCTTAACTTAACTCTTCGAAATTCATGGTGCCATACAATAAAAACTCATATGACGCTCCGTTCAGCTCTTCTGCTGCTTTTTTGCGCCGCCGCGGCCTTCGCCGCCGACCCGTTTACCGTCTATGCCATTCCCAACACGCACGGCACCATTGCCGGTTGGTTGGTGGACATGGACACCGAACTCAACTACACAGTGAACAATTATCTGGACCATTTGGACCGCGTGGCTAAGGATCCCGAGTACCGCTTCGCGTTTTCCGAGGTGCCCAACGTGATGTCGTTCATGCGCGTGGCTCCGAATCGCGTGGCCGAATTGAAGCAGCGCATAAAGGAAGGGCGCGTCGAGTTTTCGAATGGATTCTTTCTGGAGCCGACCATCAGCCTGTCAGGAGGCGAGTCGCTGGTGCGCATGGGCGTGCTGGGTCTTGATTGGTATCAGCAGGTATTCGGCCTCCGTCCGCGGCACTGTTGGATGATCGACATCGTCGGTGCGCACCGCCAACTGCCGCAGGTGGTGGCGGGCCTGGGCATGGATGCGTTGTTTTTCTGCCGCAGTAATCCAACCAACAAGAGCGCTTTCTGGTGGGTGGCGCCGGACGGCACCAAGCAGCTCACGATGACTGACACGCGCTACGCCGAGATGCGGCCCATCTTCGCCGCCACCGAGCCCTTCACCGACAAGGATTACGCCGACATCGCCGAGCGCGTGGCGTTGAAGCATAAGTACGCCGCTTCCAGCCGCAGCGTGATGTCGCTGGTGGGTTTACAGGATTACAGCACCACGCCCGCGCGTGCCACGTTCCCCAGCGAATTCCTGGCCGGATGGAAGACACGCTATCCGGACATCAAGTTCCGCTTCAGCATCCCGAGCGATTACGTCGATGCGCTGAAAGCCGAGATGAAAGCCGGTGTGACCACGCTGGCCGAGTATCGTGGCGACACGGCGCACAGCTATAACGCGTTCTGGCTGAACATGCCGCAGATGAAACAAGCCTACCGGCGTTCGGAGCAGTTGCTGGCCGCCGCCGAATTATTCTCCACCGCGGCCAGCTTGAAGCGGGGCACCGCATATCCGTCGCAGGGTTTCTACAATAGCTGGGTCCAGATGATGTTGAACATGGACCGCAACGCACTGTGGGGTGCGGCGATCGGCGCACCGTTCCGCGATCCGAAGCATTGGGACGTCTTCGATCGCTTCGCGTCGGTGGATGCGCAGGCGGGCGTGGCCATGGAAGGTTCGCTTTCGAAGTTGGCCGAGAAAGGCAACGGGTTGGCGCTGGCGAATCCTCTGAACTGGCGGCGCGGCGATCCGGTGCGCGTTCCGGTTCCCGCGGGCAAGCATCCGGCCGGGATGAGTTGTCAGGCGGTGGGTGGCGAGACCATCTGCCAGCCGGATCTGCCGGCATCGGGCGTGAAGTCGGTCGCGCTTGCCAAGGGAGCCGTGGCGCCATCGAGCGCTGTGCCGCTGGCCGAGACCATCGAGACCACGCATTACCTGGTGCGCATCGATCCGGCGACGGGCGCGCTGGTGAGCTTACGGCTGAAGTCCTCGGGCAAGGAGATGCTGGGTGGTCCGGCAAACGTGCTGAAGGTGGAGAGCGTGGCCGGGAAGATCGACTTTGCGGGCGACCACATGGTGCCGCGTGCGCAGCGCAAGCAGGTCGGAACGAGTTCCACCGAGAAGCCCGTCATCGAAGTGACCACGGGTCCGTTATTCACTGCCATCCGCGCCAAGTCGGCCTTCTACGGCGGCTCGAAAGTGGAACGCACCATCATTCTGTACAAAGACTACCCGCGTGTCGATTTCGACACCGTGCTCGATTGGGCTGGCAGCGATGTGGTGCTAACCGTGGACTTCCCGCTTTCCGGCGAGGTGGTGGAACGCACGCGCGGCATTCCGTATGGATTCGCAAACATCGATCCGCGCAAGCCCTCACCGCCCATCGACTACTACTTGCAGGCCGACCATCGCGGGTACGGCTATAGCGAAGCCATGCTGCCGGCCGTGCGTTGGTCGGATTACCGCTTCGCCGACGGATCGGGCGTGGCGCTGCTTGATCGAGGCCTCACCTGTCACGAGTTCAGTCCCGACACTATCACGTTGGGCTTGATGAACGCGCAAAGCAACTACCGCAAGCTGCCCAACGAACTGCTGCTCGGCCATGGCCGCCAGCGTTTCCAATATGCGCTCATCCCGCACTCGGGCCACTGGCGCGAGGCCGCCATCCCGCGCCGCGCCTGGGAGTTCAACGAAGGCGTCGTTGCGCAGTCCGACCGCAAGCCGGGCTTCGCGGAGAGCTATCTGGAGACTTCGCCTAACGTGATCGTGGAAGCCGTGCGGCGCGTGGATTCCGACATCGAAGTCCGGTTGGCGGAATGGAAGGGCGAGGAAGGCGAGGCCTGGATCGAGCTGAAGCTGCCGCACTCGAACGCGCGAATCACCAACATGATGGGCGAGGCGGGACGTGCGCTCACGGCCGGTCCGCGGCAGAGCTTCGCGATACGGCCGCAGCAGATCGTCACGCTACGTTTTGCCGCTCCTTCGGCAGTGGCGAAAGCCGTGGCCGTGCGCGATTGGACGCCGCTGGTGCCTCCGTCGAAACGCGACGGCCTGAAGCTGCGGTTGACCGAGAAGGGCCATCCGCCGCGCGTCTACTGAACCGCTTCTCGCGGGATCAGTAATTCGGTTTGGGCCGCTCGTACGGCTTCTTGAGATAGCGGGCGGCCTCTTCCTGCGCGCCCTGGGTGTTGTCCTTGGTGCGCACGGCCTGCTGATAGGCATTCACGGCTCGCTCGCGCTGGCCGGTTACATCGAAGATTTTGCCCAGGCTGATGTGCGACCAGACCTCGATCCACTTGGGGTCCAGATCGCCATTGAGCGCTTCGCGGAATTCGTTCGCCGCCGATTGGTAGTTACTTTGCAGGAAGAACACCTCGGCGATGCGATAGTGCGCCATCGAACTGTTGCGGTTGACGTCGAGCGCCTTCTGGTATTCCTTTAACGCGTCGCCGAATTCGCCGACTTCGGTCAACTGCTCGCCGCGCCGTATGGCCACCGCCACGCGAATCTGATTGCTGAAGCGCATGACGCGGTTGTTCGGATCAAGGACCACCTTCTTGGGCTTGCCGAAGGTTTCCACGGCGAACTCCGAAGAGGTGCCCACCACTTCGACGCGCTTCTCTTCGGGGTTGCCTTCGGTCTCGATCTTGAGCTCGACCGGCATGCGGAAAGTGTCCAGGTCCTGGCTGATCTTACCCATCGCGCGGAAGCCCTTCTGCGTGCGGAAGACCGTGTACTCAAGTTTGAACTCCGGCGCGCCGCTGGATTCGATCCACTGTATGAAGAACGAGCGCAGGTCCTGTCCGGCAACGGCCTCGGCCACCTTCTGGAAATCCGAGGTCGTCACACTCTTCCAGGCATACTGCTCCGCCAGCGCACGAAGGATCTTGGGGAACTTATCTTCGCCCACCACATAGCGCAGCATGTTGGCGACGGCGGCGCCCTTCGAGGCGGTCAGCGCCCAGAACTCCGGCGAGTAATCTTCCATGCGCGCGGCCTGGATCACCGGCGGATTCTCCACCGTCAGCGCTTCGATGTAGGTGTCGCGAATTTCGCTTTCCAGAGCCGCGGCGCCGTTGGTGTGTTCGAGATAGAGAATTTCGGAATAACGCGCCAGGCCATTGGAGATCCAGATGTGATTGCGGGTCGCCGGCGACACCAGCGTGCCCCACCACTGGCGCGCAACCTGATTGGCGATCAGACGCGCGTTGGGCCGTTTGCCGATGCTCTTGGAGGAAAGAAACACGATGCCCGGGGCTGAGTAGCCGTTGGGCGCGTCGGTGTCCGTTTCGACAATGACCATGTCGCGCTGCGGCGGCAGGCCGTACAGGCTGGCGAAGAATGCCATCACCTTGCCGATCTCGTCACCGTAGGCGGCCGCCATGGGACGATTGGCGCCACGGAAGTACAGCAGGTTCGTGGCGCCTTGCGAGGACACCCGCGCCGGTTCGCCCTTCACCAGCGCGATGCTGCCCGGGAACGACGGCTGGCTGAAACGGAACGTATACGCGATCTTACCGGCCTCGTCGGCTTTGGATTCAATTCCGCTGCCGATCACTTTGTACTCGGCCGGCACAGTAATTGTGTAATCAGCCGTGTAGCGGTCCGCCGTGTAGCCGTTCACCGGGAACCAACGCGCCGAATACAGCAGAAACGCATAGTCGCTTTGAATGTTGCCGAACTTGATGCCGTAGACAGGCGACTCTTCGCGGCCCGTGAAACGGCCGTCGTAAGTGAACTTGAGAGTCTCCGGCGCGCCCTTCGAGAGCGCTTCCGGCAGGTTCACGCGAATGGTGAAGTCCTGCGTGTTGCGCGAGAACTGCACATCGCGCCCTTTGCTGTCGGTCACCTTGGCGACAGTAAGGGTGTTGTTCAATTCGAAGACGGGTGAGGAGACGTGGTCATCCAGCGGCACGAAGCGCACTTCGGCGGTCGCCGCCAGAGACTGTGTCCGCGGGTTGATTTCCGCGCGAATCAGGTAGCTTTCCACATCGATGCGCGGACGGCGGTCTTGCGCGCCCGCGCTCGCCGCCGCGAGCAATGCGGCCAGTGTGACGATGAGATTGCGCGACATCTACGAGTTCCTCTTTAAGGTTTCCAGCACAATGCCGGCTGCCAGCGACATGGGGTCCTGCTCGCGCCACAGCCGGGCAGCCACCCGCTCAAGGTCGTGGCGCATCTGGCTGCGCCGATGGCTGTCGTCGAGCAGCTTAAACGTCTCATCGGCCAGCCGCTCCCCTGTCATTTCATTCTGCATCAATTCCGGGACCACCGCACTTTCCGCGATCAGGTTCACCATCGAGAAATGCGGCACGTCCACCAGATGCCGGCCGAAGGTCCAACTCCATCCACTCACGCGGTAGAAGGTCACCATCGGGGCGCCCAATAAAGCCGCCTCGACCGTAACGGTACCGCTGGCGACCAGCAACATATCGGCGCTCGCAGCCAGATCCCAGGTTTCGCCCTCTACTATTTGGATGGGGCAACCGGCGAGTGGTCGCTCAAAAACTCGGCGACCGAACTTGGCCTGGAACCCCAGCGGGGTTCCCAGCACGAAGCTCGCCGGGCGCCGCCCGCTAATTCGATCCACGGCATCGCGCAACGGCGCGAGGTGGCGAGCGATTTCTCCCGGCCGGCTCCCCGGCAACACCCCGATTAAAAGACGTTCCGCCGGCAGATTGTGTTTCCTGAAAAACTCCTCACGGCTCACCGAGGGCTTGACCAAGCGGGTGAGCGGGTGGCCGATATAGTCTGCCCGAAGGCCATGCTTGTGGAAAAACTCCTCTTCGAACGGGAAGATGCACAGCAGCCGGTCGATGAGCTGGCGCATGGCCGGCAGACGCCCTTTGCGCCAGGCCCACACTTGCGGAGCCACCAGGTACACCACGGGGATGCCCAGGCGCTTCAGCCGTCGCGCGACGCGCAGGTTGAAGTCCGGGCTGTCGGTGAGGATGGCCAGTTGCGGGCGTTCCTGCTCAGCCGCCCGGCACAGCTTTTCGAATTCGCCGTAGATGCGCGGGATGTGTGTCAGGACCTCGAACAGTCCCACCACGTTGAGGCTCGCGGCGTCGACTACCGGCCGCACGCCGCACCGCTGCATTCGCGGTCCGGCGCAACCGAAGAAATCGGCGCCGGGCAACCGCTCCCGCAACGTTTCGACCAGACTGCTGGCATAAAGGTCGCCGGACGATTCGCCGGCCGACACCAGGATCTTGAGGTCCACTAACGCCTAGTCTACATTTGCCGGGACAATACACTCAATCACTCCGAACTAACCACCATCGGCCATTAGTTCAAGATCCCCCACAAACACGGTTTCTCTACAGCGAAAACAAATAGTTCTTCGCTGTAGGCAGAACGGCGTCAGCCGGGATCTCACCGGCGTATGTGAGATTCATAGCCGTTCTTTTCGGAGAGCGGCACGCTCCGACTTGAATGCAGCCCGCTTCGTCGTTGGGCGCCGAACCCCGCATCCGCGCAAGCTTCTCGGATTCAACATGCCCCATCCCACATTGCCTGGAGGCCGTCGCCTCGCCATTTACGGAGCGCTGGCCGCAGTCGCCGTCCTCTCTTCGTTATTGCTCACGAAGAATACCGATTTTCGAGTGTATTGGTACGGCGCGAACGCCTTCTCTGGTGGAATTCGCCCCCTATATGGAGCGGACAGCGGAAGTGGATATCCGATGCACTACAGGTATCCGCCCGTGACCTATTTCCTGCTTTGGCCGCTTGGCAGGTTGCCGTTGTATTGGTCTGGCGCGATTTGGATGACAGGCGCATGGGCGGCGTTTGCAGCCTCCATCGCCGTTGCGGTACGTTCGGCGCGGATGCGGATCAGTGGCGGCGCTCTAGCCGTCGGAACCGCCTACATGCTGGCCTACGTAGTGCTCGCCATCAGGTCCGGCAACATTCAGCCTTATGTGATAGCGATGATCCTGGCGGCGCTTTTCATCGCGGAGTCGCATTGCGCCATCACCGCATCTCTGATGGCCGTGGCGATCACTTTCAAGATCTGGCCGGCGTTTTTCCTGCCGTGGTTCTTGCGCCGGCGGCGGCGTGCTGTTCTCTTGTGGCTCGTCCCGATCCTGCTCGCTCTCTGGCTTGTCCCTCTAGTCTGGTGGAGCCCTTCCCGCTATCTGGATCTTCTGTGCCAATGGTTCCGGTCCGAGTTTCACACGGCGACGAGTGCTTCCGAGATTTGGCACTTTCCAGGGCAATCCCTTCGCGGCGTCCTGCTCCGCTACCTGACGGCGTCCGATGCGTGGCTGAAGGAGTTTCCCGACATTCACATCGCGGCGCTCCCACCGCACGCCGTTGTTGACGTGTGGCTTGTGACAAGCGCGGTGTTCTATACGGGGGCCTGCGTGGCGATGCTTCGTTCCAGTGAGAACGAGCGTTGGGTGTGGGATGGCGCCTCCTTCGCGATATTCACACTACTGGAACCTTTCTGTCCCAAGAGCAGCATGATTTCGATGGTCCCAGCGGTACTGGTGGCGACCGCCCTGCACTCGCGCCCGTCATGTGGGACCCGAAGCACGCGCGAAAGACTAGCCCGGAGGTTGTTCGTGACGGCGAGCGCGCTTTCGCTGGTGAGCGCGGTAACGCAGGTCAAACCGCTGCTTCGCTTGTTGCTGGTGCTGGGCGCCGACTTTTTCGCCGCATCGGCGCTCCTGGTGGCTCTACTGCTCCGGGCGACGCAGCCAAAAGCCAACGCCGGCCCATCAACCTGAACCTATCGAATTCCGATGCGGACACTCGCGGTCATGCCCGGTCTGATCATGGGCGTCGGGCTGGTGAACTCGACCTTCGCTTTGTTGCCGGCGATGGCGGAGATAGCGCCGGGAAGCGCTTCACCGCCCAACTCGGCGATCTGAATCACCGCCGGCATGCCCGGACGCAGGGCGGTCAGCACGTTCGGCTCGGGTGAAAGCTCCACCGACAGCAGTCCCAGATCGACAGCGATCTGAAACAGATCCTTCACATCCGGCGTGACGGCGTCGCCCGCTATGCCGCGCCGGCCCACCACAATTCCGTCCACCGGTGCATGCACCTGGCCGGCGTCGAGCCGCGCCTGCGCGTCTTCGAGTTCGCGGTTCTTGTCGTCGGCGACGCGGCGCGCCGCATCGATGTCTTTGATGAGTGATGCCACACGCTCGTCGGCCGCTTTGGCGAGGTCGTCGGCACTCTTGAAATCGGCATCGGCGGCGTTGAATTCGCGCTCGGCGCGCTCGTAGGTGAGCCGGGGTGTGGCGCCTTCGCGGTGCAGTAACCGCTGGCGCTCCTCGGTCCTGCGCGCGCGGTCCAGTTCGAGCCGCGTCCGCGTGCGGTCGGCCGCCGCGCGCGACGCTTCCAAACGCGCGGCCGACAGATTGCCCTCTAGTCGTGACACGCGCGCGGAGGCGCGTTCGGCTTCGGCCTTGGCTTTCTCCTGTCCGGATTCGAGGCCCGTATTGCTGATCCGCGCCAGCAGTTGGCCTTCGAAAACCTCCTGCCCGACTTCGGCCAGAAACTCCTCGATGGTGCCTTCCACCGGAGCCGCCACCAGTGTGACGTGCTGCGCCTGGATCTTGCCGCTGAGCGTGATGGCATCGGGAACCGTCGGCGGGGCGGGGATTGTCTTGATCGCTGCCACGCTCCGGCGCGCGCTTTCGTGCTTCCAGTACCACACTGCTCCTCCAGCCACGGCGGCCAACAATACGACCGCGGCAATCAGGAGCCACTTCCCGCGCATGTTCCGATCATAACAGCCACACATGCCGTCTCCGCTACACTGGAAAGATGGCAAAACAGTACACCGCACCGCCACCGATGCGGATCGACGCCGAAAAAACTTACGCGGCCACTTTCGAAACCACGCGCGGCAACATCGTCTGCGAGTTGTTCGCCAAAGACGCGCCGAACACCGTGAATAACTTTGTGTTCCTGGCCCGCGAAGGTTTCTACGACGGCACCACGTTCCATCGTGTGATCGCCGACTTCATGATTCAGGGTGGAGACCCGACGGGGAGTGGGCGCGGCGGCCCGGGCTATCGCTTCGACGACGAATTGAAGAACAACCCGCGCAAGCACCGCGTCGGATCGTTGTCGATGGCGAACGCGGGACCCAACACCAACGGCAGCCAATTCTTCATCACGCACATTGTGACCGACTGGCTCGACGGCAAACACACCGTCTTCGGCCAGGTGCTAAGCGGCCAGGAAGCGGTGAACGCCGTCAAGCAGGGCGACGTGCTCACGCGCGTGACGATCGAAGAGAAGTAAGGCAGTCTTCTAGCGAAAACCGAAACTCGCGATGGCGATCCCGAGCACTCGCGGATCGCCTTGCGGGTGGTAGGGCGGCGCTACGCGGAACTCGATATCCACCGCGCCTTCGGGTCCGTTCTCAAGTGGGAAGGTGACGGTCTGCAAACCCGGCTTTGTGAAATCGGCGCGTCCCACCATGCGGCCGCCGATGTACACTTCCACGCTGGATTTGCCGACGTCGGCAATTAGCGTCGGACCGGCGTTCACAACAAGCTCGAAGCTGCGAGCACTGGCGGGACGATGGAGACGGGCGGTGGCGCGAGGGCGAATCCAACGGTAGGTCTCTTCGTTGTCGTACCAACCTTCGGTGAGTTGCCAGACGGGCACGGCCGCCGTCATGTCCACGTAAGAGTCACTGGACGACTCGGTGCGCCTTCTCACCACCCGCATGCGGCGCTGCCGCCGGTCCCAAATCAACATGGCGAAGCGTTCGGCGGTGAATGCCTGGACGTGGTCGCGGTCCTCAACCCAGCGGATGTCCAGTTGGCCGCTCCCGTTGAAGTACCGGATGGCCCCTTCCGTTCCCCAACGGTTCATGTTGGTGGGCGCGCCGTCCAGGATGAATGTGCGGGCAGTGGGATCGCCTTTGACCGCCTGCGCGATCGCGTCCACATAGGCGCGATTCTCTCCGGCGGTGTCCAGGGTGACGCGCCGCTCGGCGCGGAGACGGTTGTAATTGAACGGAATCCAGAGTAGGAATAGCGCCACGGCGGCGATCCTCGCGCGCCGGCTTTCAAGCGGCGGAATCGCCAACGCCAAACCCACCAGCGGCACATACAGGTAGGCGGCATACGTGCGGCTGGTCAATGCGAGCATCGGCATCAGCATGAGCGCCGCCGTGGCCGTGCCGAACCACACCCGCTTTTGGCGCACCGCCAGCGGCAGCGCGAGCAACGCAAATCCAGCGTAAGGGACCAGCAGAATCCGCGACATGTAGAAACTAAGCGCTCTCCACATCCCCGCCGGTGTGAAGTGTAGCGTGTACGGGTCGTTGATGTGGGGGCTAAAGAAGACTCCCTGTATGCCCACGACCAGCGACGCGGCAAAGAACGGGATCAACGGCTTCCATTTGCGTTCGCCCAGCCAATACTCGTAGCAAACCAACGCGGCGGGCAGCATCACGGCGACTTCCTTGCTTTTGTACGCCAGCCAGAAACACACGAAGCTCAATACCCAGCGCCGGCGTATCCAGGCATGCAGCGAGAGCAGGCAAAACAGCGCACAGAGCACATCGAACACGTACATCGGCTTCCAATAAACGTCGAAAACCGCCACATGAAACGCGAAGAATGCTGTTGCGGCGCCCGCCGTGAAACGGTCCGTGTCAAGCCTCCGGATCAGCATGTAAAACAGCAACACGTTGACGAAGTGCAGCAAGTGGACGCCCGCCACGTACCAGGGGAACTTCAAGCCGGCCACGCCGGCGAGAATCCGGAAATACAGGTGGCCCACGGGCCGGAAGTTCACCGCAGAGAGCAGCGGCGACACGGCCTCGCGCGCGTAGATCGCGAGCGGGGTATACGGCGTCCAGGAAATGTTGTCTAGTTCGTCGTCCTGAAAGTAGCTCTTGTACGCACCGCGATTGGCGATGAGAAACAGTATTATCAACGCAACAAAACAGGCGGCGGCGACTAATCGCGGTCTCGACATGGCCATTCTCTGGTATAGCATGAGCGGTAAAACAGATCTTGACAGGTGGGATCTAGCGGCGCAGAATAACCACAGACGCGACCGCCCAGGCTTGGCCCACGGCCGCAAGCGCCATCTTAACTTAGTGAATTACAGAGCGGGGAGGTCATATGCGGATCTCGACCCTCGGCAAGTGGCGGCTTGTGTGGATTCTCCTGGCGTTGCTGGTTTTGCTGCTGATGGGAGCGCGGCAGGCTTACGCGGCTGGTGCGCCGGTTGTCGTGAGCCTGTTCTAGTTGACGTGCCGCGCGTGGTGCACCTAGCGTTGCTGGACGCGTTCGATCGCGCGGGCAATGCGGTCCGCGCCGCGCTCGAGGAGTGAGAAGTGCGCCGAATCGGCGCACTGCGGTAGCACCGCTCGCAGGCCGATCGAATGTGCGCGGACGGCGTCCAGGCCGGCTGCGGTTTCGTGCCCGACCGATTCCATTGTTTGCTGAGCGGCTTTGAGTTCGGCGCGCGCGCCGCGTGCACGCGTTTTCCAGCGCGAGCGTGACCATGCCGCAATGCCGCACACCAGCGCCGGCGCGAGCGGCGCCTGGACAAGTCCAGGCAGCCGCGGGGGAGCATCCAGGCTCAGAAGAGCGGCCAAACCAGCCAGGTAGGCCAGCACCGAATACGCCACGATCCCGACCCAACCGGTGCGAGAAGGCGTGACGGCGCTTCGATGAACCGTGTCGTTGACGGCGACATGAACGTCGCCGATGACCGAGAATGTTGCTTGCCCCGGTTCTTTTCTCGGGGCAGTGGCTGCGCTGGAATTCATCGGGATGCCTCCACCGCGATCCGGACCGGCTCGCCGGCATGGTGTTCGAGTTGCTCCCACATCCGTGTGTTGTAAATGCAGCCGGGATCGCCCGCCGTGATATCTCCGGTGTAAGCGTGGGCACGCGCGCGGCAGCCGCCGCAGTAGTGCTTGTAGTCGCAGACGCCGCAGTGATCGCTACGTTCGTCGCGGTTGCACAAGGTGTCGAACAACGGGTTATTCCAGATTTCAGTGAATCGGCTGCGGCGCAGGTTGCCTACTTCGATATCGGATATGTAGACGCACGGCGTCACGGTGCCGTTCGGCTGGATGGCGCAGTAGCAGCGGCCCGAACCACAGCCGCCGATGTAGCGCGACAGCACCATGGTCTTCTTGCCCTGGCCGCGGCCGGCGTGCCCGGTGGCGAACAGTCCTTCTTCGGGCCCGTAGACGATGCAGGCGCGCCCGAAAGCCGGCGAAGTAGAAATCACCGTCAGCTTGCTGTTCTGCAAATGGTAGGTCAGACGCTCGAGCAACAGCTCGCGCTGCCACGGCGTGAGGTCACGTTCGAGGATGTGCCGGCCGCGCCCCACGGGGATGAAATTGAAATGCGAGAAGGTGTGGCATCCCAGGTCTTCGGCGAAGCGAATGAAGCCGTCCACCGTGTGCGCCGTTTCGCGCGTGAAGCAGACGGCCATGCCGGTTCGGATGCCGGCGGCGACGGCGTTCCTGATGCCCTGGACCGAGCGCATCCAAGCCCCGTCCAGGCCGCGGAAACGGTCGTGTACATGCGGATCAACGCTGTCCACGCTCACTTCGACGTATTTGACGCCCTGCTCTTTCAGTTGCGCGCAACGCTCCGGCGTGAGCAGCGTGCCGTTGGTGGCCACCGTGACGTGGATGCCGCGCTGGCGGCAACGCGCCAGCACTTTGTCGAAATCCTTCGATACCAGCGGTTCGCCTCCGGCAAAAGCCACGAATGGAACAAACTCGTCGGCGAGCTGATCTATAACGTCGAGCTTCTCATCGGTGGTCAACTCGTCGGCGAGCGGCTTGTGGCCGGCGTTCTGGTAACAGTGCTGGCAGGTTAGGTTGCACGCCTGCGTGATGTTCCACACAACGAATAGCGGCGCGGTGTAGCGTTGGGGAACGGTGAGACCGTGCGTGCCGATGCTCTTCGCGGTGAGCGCCAGCGCCTTCACCGTCGGAGGATGATGAAACAGGTGCCGCTTCATCGTCTCCTGGTCCAGGCCGGCTTTCTGGAGCCCGGCCGTGATGGCCATGGTGGGCAGCGCCCACCGCAGCCGGTCACGAAGACCCGTCGGATGAGTGTCGTAATTCTCGCAAAGACGCTCGAAGAAGCACTTGCCATCGGCGCCGCGCATAGTCATCCACTTCAGGATTTTCTGGACGATTGGGCGGGACAGTATGTCCTCGAGTGCGTGATGGGATCGCGGGAGCCCTGCGGTAAGCTTGTTAACCTTCGGTCCCGAATGCGTCGATCCCTTGTGGTACGAATCGATGCTTCGCATTCCGATTATCCGTAATAATTCTAGATTACAGAAATAGGGACGAGCGCAAGCCCGGAAAAGTTTCCTGCGTAAGAAAACCACTTGCCGTGAGGGCCAATTCATCGGACACTTGAAGTTCAGGGAGGAACGCCAAATTTGAAGCTTTCCGAGGGCGCCGTGGTGCGAGAGCCGGCGGACCGGTGGACGGTTCTGGACGCCAGCGAGCTTTACGATGTGCAACGTTGGGGGAAGGGCTACTTCTCGGTCGGGACGAATGGCAACGTGCTGGTGCACCCGACCAAGGATGCAAGCCGTGCCATCGATCTGAAAGAGTTGGTCGACACGCTGGTGCTGCGCGGCATCTCGTTGCCGATCCTGATCCGGTTCGCTGAAATTCTCAAACACCGTCTGAGCGAAGTACACCAGGCCTTTGAAAGCGCTATCGCCGAGCATGGCTACCAGGGGCAGTACTGCTGCGTTTATCCCATCAAGGTGAACCAGCAGAAACAGGTGGTGGAGGAGGTGTTCGAGTTCGGCCGTCCCTTCCGCTTCGGACTGGAAGCCGGTTCCAAGCCTGAGCTGCTGGCGGTGTTGGCAATTGCCGACAACGACACTCCCATCATCTGTAACGGCTTCAAGGACGACGAGTACATCGAGATGTGCATGCTGGCCAAGAAAATCGGCCGGCAGATCATACCAGTGGTGGAGAAGTACACCGAGCTGAATCTGATTCAGCATTACGCTGAACGCGTGGGCGTGCGGCCGGTGATCGGTCTGCGCGTGAAGCTCGCCAGCCGCGGCTCCGGGCGTTGGAAGTCTTCCGGTGGGTACCGCTCCAAGTTTGGACTGACGGTGAGCGAGGCGTTGCGGGCGCTGGATGAGCTCAAAGCGGCCGGCATGCAGGACTGCCTGGAGTTGGTGCATTTCCACCTGGGCAGCCAGATCACCAACATCCGTCAGATCAAGGCGGCGGTGATTGAAGCGGCGCGCGTCTACGCGGAATTGAAGAAAGCGGGCGCCGGTCTGAAATTCCTGGACGTCGGCGGCGGGTTGGGCGTCGATTACGACGGTTCGCAGACCGACTTCGAATCCAGCGTCAACTACACCTTGCAGGAATACGCCAACGACATCGTCTATCACGTGCAGAACGTCTGCGACGAAGCCGAGGTTCCGCATCCCACCATCATCAGCGAGAGCGGCCGTGCGGTGGCCGCTTACCACAGTGCGCTGGTGTTCAATGTGCTCGGAGTAAGTGGGCTGGGCGAGGAAGAAGCTCCGCTCGACCTGCCCGACGACGCTGAGCAACCGCTGTTCGACTTGGTGGAGACTTACAAGGGGCTGAGCGCCAAGAACCTGCTCGAGAACTTTCACGATGCGCAGCAGGCTCTGGATCAGGCGTTGAATCTGTTCAGCCTGGGTTATCTCACGCTCGACAAACGCTGCATGGCCGAGAACCTCTATTGGAGTATCTGCCGCCGCATCCAACGCATGGCGCAGGAACTCGATTACTTCCCCGAGGAACTGGAAGGCCTGGAGAGCATGCTCTCGGACACGTACTTCTGTAACTTCTCGTTGTTCCAGAGTATGCCGGATTCCTGGGCCGTGAAGCAGTTGTTCCCGGTGATGCCGATTCACCGGCTGAACCAGCCGCCCGCCCGCCACGCCATTCTGGGCGACATTTCCTGCGACTCCGACGGAAAGATCGACCAGTTCATCGATCGCCGCGATGTGAAGCGCACGCTCCCGTTACACTCCTTCAACGGCGAGCCGTATTACCTGGGCGTGTTCTTGCTGGGCGCCTATCAGGAGATTCTCGGCGATCTGCACAACCTGTTCGGCGACACCAACGCCGTGCACGTGAGTCTGAACGAAACGGGCGAAGTGATCCTGGATACGGTGGTGAAGGGCGACACCGTGCGCGAGGTGCTCGAGTACGTGCAGTACAACTCGCAGACGCTGCTCGACCAATTTCGCCGCGACGTGGAGACCGCCGTACGCGAAGGCAAGGTCGGCTACGAAGAATCCGGCCGCCTGCTGCGCTTCTACGAGGAAGGCCTGCACGGCTACACCTACCTGGAAGACGCGCACGAACAGTAGGCAGCGTTAGGCTTCCCTCCAAAACAACTCGGCGTCGCTGCGGCGGACGTATTCGGCTTCGGCTGCGGCGGGGTCCGGCGCGCAGCCTTCGAGAAGCATCTGGTGCGCGATCAGGCCGATGGCTCCGGCGACCGCGCGCGGCGTTGCGGTGACGTTGGCTGTGGCGAAGCGCGTCGCGGCCAATGCGTTTTGGAAGTGCGATGGGTCCGGCGACAGGAATTCGATCGGGCCTTCCGGCAGCGTCTCGATCCACTCTGGGAATCGCATGACCACTTCGTCGCTTACGGCTGTGAGCGTTTGGTCGAAGACCGCGCCGTAGATTTCGCCGCGGCGCGCGTCGAGCACCGTCGCTCGGAGCGGCGCCGTGCCGAACCATGCCACGGCTTTCAGATTCGATACCGTGATGAGTGGCTTCGCCGCCGCTTCCGCCAGTCCTTTGGCCGCCGCCAGGCCCACGCGCACGCCGGTGAACGAGCCCGGTCCGGCCGCCGCCGCGTAGCAATCCACATCCAGGGCGTTCCAGCCGTGCCGCGCAAGCAAGCCCGCGAGCAGGTCGAACAGCACGTGGCTGAAGCCGTCGCTTGAATGCATGAGCGCTTCTTCGATGACACGGCCGTTCTCTGCCAACGCGAGACTTCCGAATTCGGTTGTCGTATCCAGCGAAATCAGACGCGGCATCAGCGGGTCACCGTCACGACTTTGTCGACGAAGTACACCTTGCCGAGAGCATTCATTCCGGTCACACGCAGATTCATGACGGCCGGAAAATCGGCGGCGATCGCCGCGGGTATGCGGAACGTTCCGTCGGCGCCGCTGCCCAACACGCGATAGCCGTGTCCGCTGGCCGCCACCTCGCCCGTCCACAGATACAACATACTGCGCGTGGCGCGCGTCTGGCGCTTCAATCGCACGGAGAACTTCACGTTCGCGCCGGTCTTCAGTGTGTCGGCTCCGGGTTCGGTAAGTTCGTAAGGTGTCTTCTGCGCGGTCTGTTCGACTTCCTGCAACATAAGCGGAAACTCGCGCGACGTGAACTTGTAGCTCTTCAACATGCCTTCCTTGCGGCCTTCGCGCGAGATGTGCAGCACCCAGTCCTGCGTCTTGTCGGGCGGTTCACCCATGTAGCGGTCGCCTTTGAAATCCTTCTGCTTGAGAAACTCGCCGGTGCGCGGATTGAACCACGCGATATCGTAGCCGTGCTTTTCGACGGCGATCTCCACCGGGCCGGGCTTTTCGACGTAGATGATGTACTCGACGCCTTCCAGCGCGATGCAGCGTCCACCGTCCACGTCGAAGTACGGTTCGAGTTCCCAATGCCGCGTGCGCGAAAAGAAGTCGAACCACGCCGACATGGCACGCGCGCCCGGCGAATCGGCGTACTTGGCGTCCACCGCGATGGTCTTCACGCCGGCCGTTCCGGTGTTGCCGTAAGTCGGATACTGCCCGTTCATGGTAGCGTTCCACAAGCGGCGGCGGAAGGTGTCGGCATCGGTGTGATGCGGCAGCGCGCGCCCGGCGCCGGAGTCTTCATAGGCGAACTCGGCGTTCACGAACGGAACCGGGTAGAGTTGATGCTCGATTGCGCCGAGCGCATCGTCGGAAGACTGGTACAACACATGGTTCATCCAACCGTCGGCCAGTAACGGTGCCGAGGTGGCCGTGGTGTGCGTCGTGCGCGGATGATCGAACGGGTCGAGTTTCTTGAGCGTCTGGCCAAGTTCCTTCATGAACTCGCGCGCGTTGTCGTAGCTTTCGAACTCCTGCACCAATTGCCAGGTGATGTTCATCGGCGAGTAGCGCGCCACCATGTAGCGCAGATAACGCTCGCGCTGCTCCGGAGAAGGGAACAGCCGGGCCAGTTGGCCGCCACTGCCGCCCAACACCAGATCCACGGTGATGCCCCGGCGGTTGATGGCGAGAATGCGCTGGTCGAGTTCGCGCAGGTATTCGACGCCCGGGCGGTCGGCCGCCGGAAACGTCTTGGCGAGATCTTCGTCCCAGCCGAGCGCCAGGCCGCGTATGTGCGTGAACTTCTGTTTGGCGCGCGCTTCCAGGATTTGGTCGAACGCCGCGCGGTCGATCAATCCGAAGCGCAGGCACGTGTCGCCCATCCACAGGTGCGGCTGGTTGTTTTCGCCGGTGGCCCAGTGGTGCATGTTCGCCGGACGCACAAAGCCCGGAACGTCTGCCGCCGCGGCGGTGAAGCGTCCAAGCTGATTGTCCAGGCGCGTGACGTTACTGGTGATGCGGTAATCCCAATCGCCCGGATCGATCGGTGTGAATCGGATCACCATGCGCCCGCCGCCGTCCCAGTAGGCCGGCATCAGGAACGTGCGGTGGCGCGGCGAGCGGAACTCACCGTGGATTTCGACGCTCGTGTACGGGTTCGGATGCGAGGCGGCTTCGGCCGCGGTTAGCTCGAAAACGAACTCGCAGGGCGTGTAGATGGGCGTGTTCTGGCACGGTGGCGCCTGAGCGAAAAGACTCGTGGCGATGGCGGCTAGCGCGACGAGGAGCGGCATCCGCATATCTACTAGTCTATCCGCCTTTCACGGCGCGGCGAGTGTTCTTCATTGCATACTAAGACGATGAAACTCGCTGCCGCGTTGCTCCCGTTCGCCGTCCTCCCGTTGTTCGCCGCGGATCTGGTCCAGGTTCCGGCGGCCACATACGACACGGTGGACGCGTCCACGTCGATGTCCGTACGCATTTCGATCGACGCCTTCGCCATCGGCCGCACCGAAGTGACCCAGAAGGAGTTTCAAGCCGTGATGGGATACAATCCGTCGCACTACAAAGGCGATACGCGGCCGGTCGAGAACGTCTCCTGGTGGGAAGCCATCCGCTACGCGAACCTGCGCAGTCAGGCCGAGAAGCTGCGCGCCTGCTACGACCTTTCAACCGGCAAACGCGAGGCCCAGTGCGACGGCTATCGTCTGCCGACCGAAGCCGAATGGGCTTACGCCGCCGCGGGCGAGGGCGTGCCGAAAGCGGTTGGCAACCTCGGCATTCCGGAGACGAACGACGTGGCGCCGCTGGTCGAGTCCTACCAAAAAGGCGGCACGCGCGCCGTCGCCAGTTACCCGGCCAACAAATTCGGCCTGCATGACATGACCGGCAACGTTTGGGAGTGGTGCGAGGACTACTTCAACGCTGTGCGCGCGCCGGAGCGTTTGTCGAATCCGGTGGGTCCGAGTTGGGGCTACGAACGCATCGTTCGCGGCGGGTCGTTTATGAGTCTGACCTCGGGTTGGGTGGGCAAGGACTACCGTTCGGGGATGAATCCGGACACGCGCAGCTCATATACCGGGTTCCGTGTCTGCCGTTCGATTGGGGGCGCGAAACGTGACGCGACAGTGGATCTTGCATCGCTCTACAGCAAGCCTCCGGCAGGCTTCGAGACTTCGACGGGCTCGCTCAAGCCGCTGCTAGACGGCGTTGCGACCGCGGCGGATTGGCGCGTGCGCCGCGAAGGGATTCGCGAGCGTTGGGAGCAGTTCCTCGGCGCACCGAAGCTCCAGCCGTTCACACCGGCGGTGCGCGAGATCGACACGTTTCGTCAATTTGGCGCCACCACGCGTGTGTTCTTGATTCAGACTGAACCGGATCGCTGGATGCGCGCGAGCGTCATCGAGCCACCCGGTGGAGCGCTGCGGCCGCTACCGGTGTTGATTGTGCCGTTCTACGATGTCGATTCACCGAATGGAATGAACATGGGCGGGAGGCGCGTGGATCCGCTCGGCGGCGTGTCGTTCGCATACTTGGCGGCGCAGCGCGGCTACCTGGCCGTCAGTGTGCGCTGGTTCGGAATGGACTACGGCGAAAGCTACGCCGAAGCGATGACCAACCTCGCGCTGCGTCACCCGGGCTGCACGGGGTTGGGTAAGTGGGTGTGGGACGCGCACCGTCTGCTGGATTATCTCTACACAAGGCCGGACGTGGACCGCGACCGCATCGCCATCATGGGTTGGTCGCTGGGAGGAAAGATGGCGCTCTACGCGACAGCGTTTGACGAACGGATCAAAGCAGCGGTGAGTTACGAGCCAGGCATCGGACTGCCGCTGAGCAACTACGGCGACTACTGGTATCTGGGAGCGAAGCGCAACCAGATGCCCGCCGGCATGGATCAACACGAACTGCTGGCACTGATCGCGCCGCGCGGTTTCCTGCTATTCGGAGGCGGAAAAGGAGACACGCGAGAAAGCTGGCACTACATCAACGCGGCCAAATCCGTGTATGCGCTACTAGGCGGAGCCAATAACATCGGCTACCTGTTCGACGAAAAAGTCGGCCACCGCCCCCCACCGGAAATCGTAACCCGCGCTTTCGATTGGCTGGAGCGCTACTGTGGCTTGACTGCCTCCCGGTAAACATTCACGGCTTCGGCTTCGCCTAGCAGGTTGGTGCGGGACTCGACCGTTACCAGGTCGTCTTTGTTGAGATCTTCCGCTTTCAGCTTCTTCTTGCCTTCGAAGTAGCGCGTTTTCTTTGTACAGAAGAATTCGAGGGAGTTGGAGTCCGCCGTCTCGATGATGAGCGATTTCGATGTGCTCACTTTTACGATTCCGTGAATGCTTGCCAGGGGCTCCTGGGTCTTTTCGGCGACAGCGAGCGCGGCCAGAAACACGAAGCCCGCGAGGCCGAACAGGTGAATGCGTTTCATCAACAAACCTTTCACTTGTTGGACGGCTCGCGGGCTCGAAAAGGCTACAACGTATTGATGGTGGCCACGCGGCCGCCTTCGAAAGCCGCGATGGCGGCCTCCTGCTTCAGAATGTACCCTAATTCATCAACGCCTTCGAGCAGGCAGTGGCGCGCGAATTCATCCACCGGGAATTCCACCCCCCGGCCGTCAGGCAGAATCAGCTTCCGCTCGGCCAGGTTCACGGTCACCGTGACGTTCTGGTCCTTTTCGACCATGGCGAACAACTCGGCGTGAATCTCGCGCGGAACTACCACCGGCAGCAGCGAGTTCTTCAGCGAATTCTGCTTGAAGATGTCGGCGAACGATGTGCTGATGACGGCGCGGAAGCCGAACTGCGTGAGCGCCCACGGAGCGTGCTCGCGCGAACTGCCGCAGCCGAAGTTGTCGCCGGCCAGCAGAATCTCCGCACCCTTGGCGCGCGGCTGGTTCAGGATGAAATCCGGCTTGGGAGCGCCTTGCTCGTCGTAGCGCCAGTCGCAGAATAACTGGTCGCCCAGGCCAACCTTCGAAGTCGTCTTCAAGAAACGCGCCGGGATGATCTGGTCCGTATCGATGTTGTCGATCTTCAGCGGAACCATGCGGCTTTGAATCGTCGTAAAGGGCTTCACAGGTACCTCCTCGGATCGGCAACGGCGCCGGCGACGGCGCTGGCCGCGGCGGTCAGCGGACTGGCCAGGAACGTGCGCCCGCCCTTGCCTTGCCGGCCTTCGAAATTGCGGTTGCTGGTGGAAACGCTGTACTGGCCCGGCGAAAGCTGATCGCCGTTCATGGCGATGCACATCGAACAACCGGCTTCCCGCCATTCGGCGCCGGCTTCGGTGAAGACTCGATCCAGGCCCTCGGCTTCGGCCAACCGCTTCACTTCCTGCGAACCGGGCACGATCAACGTACGCGTGCGCGGGCTCACCTTACGTCCTTTCAGCACGCGGGCGGCTTCGCGCAGATCCGTGATGCGCCCGTTGGTGCAGCTTCCGATGAACACCACGTCGATGGGTTGTCCGGCGAGCGGCTTGCCCGGCGCGAGGCCCATGTAGGCCAACGCTTTTTCGAGCGATCCGCGTGCGATCGGATCCGAGGCCGAAGCCGGTTCCGGAATCGGCGCCGTGATCGAAATGCCCTGTCCGGGGCTGGTGCCGAAAGTGATCATCGGCTCGAGCGACGAGCCATCGATGGTTATTTCCATGTCGTAGGTCGCGCCGTTATCGCTCGGCAACTCCCTCCAACGCGCGACGGCCTTGTCCCACTCGGCGCCCTTCGGAGC
>CAZDIZ010000009.1:26207-55272 GCA_964505625.1 uncultured Solibacteraceae bacterium
TCGGCAACTCCCTCCAACGCGCGACGGCCTTGTCCCACTCGGCGCCCTTCGGAGCGCGCGGGCGGCCCTGCAGATACTGGTAGGTCACATCATCGGGCGCGATCAATCCGGCGCGCGCGCCGGCTTCAATCGACATGTTGCACACGGTCATGCGCTCTTCCATATTGAGCGCGGTGATGGCCGGGCCGCGGAACTCAAACACGCAGCCGGTGCCGCCGCCCGCGCCAATCTTGGCGATCAGCGCAAGGATGATGTCCTTGGCCGTTACGCCCGCTTTCAACGCGCCGTTGACGTGCACGGCGTAAGTCTTCGACGGCCGCTGCAACAGGCACTGCGTGGCGAGCACGTGTTCCACTTCGCTGGTCCCAATGCCGAACGCAAGCGCGCCGAACGCGCCGTGCGTGGCCGTGTGACTGTCGCCGCAAACGACCGTCATGCCCGGCTGCGTGAGGCCCTGTTCGGGTCCGATCACGTGCACCACGCCCTGGTCGCGGCTGTGCAACCCGAAACACGGAATGCCAAATTCGGCGCAATTGGCTTCCAGACGCGAAAGCTGAGCGGCGGCGATCGGATCGGCGATGGGCAGCGAGCGCGGCGTGGTCGGAATGCTGTGATCGGCGGTGGCCTGCGTCAGGTTCGGACGGCGAACCTTGAGCCCACGCGAGCGCAAGCCGTCGAACGCTTGCGGGCTGGTCACTTCATGGACCAGGTGCAGATCGATATAGAGCAGTGCGGGGGCGCCGGGTTGCGACGTCACTACGTGGGCGTCCCAGATCTTTTCAATGATTGTGCGCGGTCGATTCATATGGCCTCGCAGACCGCTGTGCCGACCTCGCTGGTGGTTGCCGGCGCGCCCTTGGGCTTCAGGTCGGCCGTGACGCGGCCGCTATTCAAAACCTGTTCCATCGCGGCGTTCACCGCCGCGGCTTCCTGCTTCAATCCAAAACTGTACTCGAGCAACGCCGCCACCGAGCCGATGGCGCCCAGCGGATTCGCTTTGCCCTGTCCGGCGATGTCCGGCGCCGAGCCGTGTACCGGTTCGTACAAACCAACCCACACGCCCGACGGTTTGCGGTCACCGAGCGAAGCCGACGGCAGCATACCGATCGAACCGGCCAGAACCGCGCCTTCGTCGCTCAGGATGTCGCCGAACATGTTCTCGGTCACCACCACGTCGAAACGCTTCGGATTGAGCACCAACTGCATGGCGCAGTTGTCGACCAATAGATGGTCGAGCGCCACATCGGGGAACTCCGGCGCCACTTCCAGCACCACCTTGCGCCAAAGCTGCGAGCATTCGAGCACGTTGGACTTGTCCACGCTGGTCAGCTTCTTGCGCCGCCCGCGGGCAAGCTGGAACGCCATGCGCAGGATGCGCGCAATCTCGTCATAGCTGTAAGCCATGGTGTTGACCGCGTGCGCCTCGCGCCCTTCGCCAGTGATGCCGCGCGGCGTGCCGTAGTAAATGCCTCCGGTCAGTTCGCGCACGATGATCATGTCCGTGCCTTCGACCAGGTGGTTCTTGAGCGGCGAGGAATCGATCAACGCGGCGTAGGTGCGCACCGGGCGCAGGTTTGCGTACACGCCGAGCGCCTTGCGAATGCCGAGCAGACCCTTTTCGGGGCGCTTGTCCGGGGGCATCTTGTCGAATTCAGGCAGGCCCACGGCGCCCATCAGCGTCGCGTCGGCTTCGATGGCCAGCTTCCGGGTTTCTTCCGGGAATGGCGTCCCCGTCTTGTGAATCGCGATGCCGCCGAGCAACGCCTCTGTCAACTGCAACTTGTGGCCGTAACGCGAACAAACGCGCTCCAGCACGCGCACGGCTTCACGGGTGACTTCGGTCCCGATGCCGTCGCCGGGTAGAGTAAGAATGCGCAGGTCCATTTAGTTTGATTGTAGGACGTCCGGTGGTGCTAACGCGCGGCCTGTGCTTGTTGATCGATCGAGAGAACTTCGCGCACCAGCGCGGCGATCTCGTCGTTGCGCAGGCCCTTCTTGCGGTCGGCCAGGGTTGTGAAGCGCGTGTAGACCTCGTCGAGTTGCGCGCGGTCGAGCTTGTGGCCCAGATCCAGGCAGCGCTGATTCAGCGCGTGCCGGCCGCTGTGTTTGCCGAGCACCAGGCGGCTTTCGGGCACGCCCACGCTGCGCGGGTCCATGATTTCGTAAGTGGTGCGTTCCTTGAGGAACCCGTCCTGGTGAATGCCGGCTTCGTGCGCGAAGGCGTTCTCGCCCACGATGGCCTTGTTCGGCTGCGGGCCGAAGGTGATCAGTTCGGTGAGCAATTGGCTCGCCGGATATAGATGTTCGGTCACGATGCCGACTTCCACCGGAAAACGGTCCCGGCGCAGCTTCATGGCCATGACGACTTCTTCGAGCGAGCAGTTTCCGGCGCGCTCGCCGATGCCGTTGATGGTGCACTCCACCTGCCGCGCGCCCGCCTGCACGGCGGCGAGCGAATTGGCTACCGCCAACCCCAGGTCGTCATGGCAGTGTACGCTCACAATGACGTTCTCGCCAAGAGCTTTCGACATGCGGCCGATCAGCTCGGCGTGTTCATCGGGCGTTGAATAACCTACGGTGTCCGGCAGGTTTACAGTGCCCGCGCCGGCCGCGACTACCGCCTTGCATACCTGTTCCAGGTAGTCCGGTTCGGTGCGCGTGGCGTCTTCGGCTGAAAACTCGACGTCGTCGGTATACTTGCGGCACAACTTCACGGCTGCCACGGCGTCGTCCAGCACTTGCTCGCGCGATTTCTTCAACTTGTACTTGAGATGGATATCGCTGGTTGCGATAAACGTATGAATTCGCGGCCGTTTAGCGTCCTCCAGAGCGCGGGCGGCACGCTCCACGTCCAGGGCGCAGGCCCTGGCGAGTGCCGCCACCCTGATCGTGGGATACTCTCGACTGATCGCACGTACCGCTTCGAAATCGCCGTCGGAGGCAATCGGGAACCCGGCTTCGAGGATATCGACGCCAAGTTCGGCAAGCTTGCCTGCCATCCGGACTTTCTCTTCCACGGTCATGCTGCATCCGGGCGACTGTTCACCGTCCCGGAGCGTGGTGTCAAAGATGTATACACGGTTGTTCATCGGGTGCCGTCCGCGCTCCATAAGTGTTCGAATGACCCACCCTCGGCCTGTTACTCCTCGGGCAGGTACCCCACTATTATCGCTAGGGTATTAAGATTTAGCAAATTTATAATTTTCACAAGCGGAATAACATGTGATAATCTTATAACGGAGGCTAATACGGGTCCCGTTTAGTATCAGCGCCATGGAGCTCTACCCTCTCAAAGTCTTCCTCACCGTTGCCACCGAAAAGAGTTTCTCGCGTGCGGCGGAAAAACTGTTGCGAACGCAGCCGGCGGTGTCGTTGGCATTGCAGCGGCTGGAACATTCACTGGGTGAGAAGCTGATCGATCGCAGCGGGAAGGAACTGCTGCTCACCGACGCCGGGCGCATCGTGGTGGATTTCGCGCGCCGGTTCGAGAATCTGGAGCGTGATCTGGAAACCGCTTTGTCGGAGCTACGCGACAATTCGGCGGGCCGGTTGGCGATTGGCGCCAACGAATCGACCACGCTCTACCTGTTGCAGCACATTGAAAACTATCGCCAGAAGTACCCAAAGGTGAAGGTGCAGGTGCGGCGTACGCTGTCGAGTAAGGTGCCGGCGCAGCTGATCGACGGTGACCTGGAACTGGGCGTGATCAGCTACGATCCCGAGGATCCGCGCCTGATCTCGCGCGTGATCTACACCGATCACCTTTGCTTCATCGTTCCGCCGGGACATCAACTGGCCGGGCGCGGCACGGTTTCCATCACCGAGTTGGGGCAGGAGAATTTCATCGCGCACAACGTGGTATCGCCGTACCGCGAAGTGGTGGTGCGCGAATTCCAGCGGCGGCGCGTGCCGTTGCTGATGGACGTGGAGATGCCCACGGTGGAGAGCATCCGTCGCATGGTGCAGATGAAGAAGGGCGCGGCGTTTCTGCCGCACATGTGCGTTGAGCAGGAAATTGCGCAGGGCACGCTGTGTGAAGTGCGTGTGGAGGAGTTGAACGTCGAGCGCAAGATCCGCCTGGTATATCCGGCGCGGCGCGCGCTGAGCCACGCGGCGCAGGCGTTTCTGGAGATGATCGGGGTGGAGGCTCCGCAAGCGGCCGAGTCTAAGGAGTAAAATCGTCAATGCCATGCGTCGAGCGATCTGGGGATTGGCGGGAATTTTCTTTTTGGCCGGCTGCGGAGGTAAACCACCCGTGTCGGACATGCATCAACTCACCGAGGAGTTCGTTTACACCAACCTGCGTTTTTCGCCGGTGACGGCGACGCAGGTGGGCTATCACCAGCACCAGGGGGTGGTGCTGGACGAACTGCTGGACGATCTTAGCGGCGGCGCGATCGAGGCCCAGCGCAAATTCAACACAAACTTTCTGCGGCGCCTGGAGCGGATCAAGCCCGAGCAGCTTCCAGCCGAGGACCGCGCCGACTACGACATCCTGCGCGGCCAATGCGAGCTGAGTCTGCTGGAACTCAACACGATTCAGAACTACCGCCACAATCCCACCTATTACGTCGAACTCATCGGCAACGCGCTGTTTCCGCCTTCGACTCTCGAGTACGCGCCCAAGCCGCAGCGCTATCAGCACATCATCCGGCGCTTGGGGCGCGTGCGTTCGCTGCTCGAATCGGCCAAGCAGAATTTGATCGACTCACCTGAAATCTGGAACCACGTGGCGCAGGAAGAGAACGAAGGCAACATCGCGCTGGTCGACAAGACGCTGCGCGCTGGTGCTCCGGCCGAAGTGCGCGCGGACTATGACCGCGCCGCGGCGCTGGCGCTCGATGCGCTGCGTGAGTTCAGCAAGTGGCTGAAGGACGATCTTTCCAAGCGCAAATCGGATTGGCGGCTGGGCGCGAACTATGCGGCCAAGTTCCGTTACACGCTGGGTACGGACCGGAAGCCGGCCGATGTTCTGGCCGAAGCCGAGGCCGACATCATGCGCGTGCGCAAGCAGATGTGGGATCTGGCGCTGCCGCTGCATAAGAAGATGTACCCGACGCATCGCGATCCGGTGGACCTGAATCTGATCGTCGGCGAAGTGCTCGCCAAGATCGCCGAGCGTCACGCCACACCGGCCAGCTACTTCGCCGATGCGCGCCGCGACCTGGACGAGACGCGGAGCTATGTGAAAGACAAGAATCTGCTGCCGCTGCCCGCGCGCGACAATCTGTCGGTGATCGAGACGCCGGAATTCATGCGCGGCATCTACGCGGTGGGCGGCTTCAATCCCGCGCCGGCGCTCGAGCCGAAGCTCGGAGCCTACTACTGGCTCACGCCGATTCCGCCGGATTGGCCCAAGGCGCGTATCGACAGCAAGCTTCGCGAGTACAACTTCTACAGCCTGAAGCTGCTGACGATCCACGAAGCCATGCCAGGCCACTACGTGCAGTTCGAATATGCCAACGACGTCCAACCCGAGGCGCGGCGCGTGCTGCGCGCGATCTACGGCAATGGTCCTTACATCGAGGGCTGGGCGGTGTACTCGACCGAGATGATGCTGGACGAAGGCTATCTCAACGGCAGCCCCGAGTTGCGTTTGACGTTCCTCAAGCAGGTACTGCGGTTGCTGGCTAACGCGGTGCTCGATGTGAAGTTGCACACCGGCGGCATGACCGACGAACAGGCCATCGAGCTGATGGTGAAGAAGTGCTTCCAGGAAACCGAAGAGGCCACGGCCAAGCTGCAGCGCGCCAAACTGTCCAGTTGCCAGTTGCCGACCTACTACGTAGGCTGGCGCGGTTGGCAGCAAATGCGGCGCGACTATCAGGCAAAGCTTGGTGGGGCGTTCAAGATCGGCGAATTCCACGCGAACGCGCTGAAGCCCGGCTCTGTGCCGCTGCCCGCCGCGCGTAGGCTGCTGGGGATGTGATCCCGGACCAGTCGATCCACCAAGCTCGTGCCGACCGCAGGGTCCGACCCAAACCCGTCGAGCTGACGTCTCCGGCTGCTCGTCCGCGAAGCCGGAGTGGTTGCCGAACCTTGGGGCCAAGTTGAGTATGGACTCGCGCCTGCGGCTCCAATCCCGAAAGGCACCGCGCGGCGGCTTGTTGTGCGAGCCAGACGGCACGATTCGGATTGATTTCTGCTGAGCCGGTGCTCGGGAGGCGACGAAATAGCTTCCCTAGGTTTGGTCCGAATCCCTCCTTCCGCTCGTAAGACGATCAATGGCACATTCTCTTCGATGGTGCGCGCTGGCCATGGTCTTTGGCGCGCTGACGGCTGACGCCGGCCCCTTGCTCTACACGCTTACCAGCGTGGACGGAGAACGCTTCGAGTTGTCGAGCATCGACTCGGCCGGGGCGCTTACACGATTGTTCGATGTCGGAGTCGGGTTCACGGGCGGACTGACGTTCGACCCATCAGCCAACATGTTTTACGCGATCTCCAACGATTCGAGCGCTCTTTCGACTCTGAACGCGATCTCCTGGAGTGGTGAGGTGAGGCCGCTGTTCGAACTCGGCTACGGCTACTTCGGCGGACTGACGTGGGCCGGTGATGCGGGCAGCCTGTACGCAATTGGCGGTGACAAAGACGGTATTCAACGCGCGCTCCACCGGATCGACGTCCCCGGTGCGTCCTCGACATGGGTGGACGATCTGGCCGACGGAGAGTTCTCCTTTGACGGCGGCCTGGCATTCACGGACCGGCTGTGCCTGCTCGGGCAGAACGGTGAAGCGACAAGCCTGTTCACCTTTTCGCCGCACGACAGGGTCCAGGATCTCGAAGGCGCATACCGCAGCGTCTTCTTCCCAGCCGCGGGCGGTCTGGCATGGGACCCGGCTGAGGGCGTCTGGTGGGCAGTCACCGCCGACCGCGAAACCTACCAGCCGACGGTTGTGAGCTTCAACTCCGGCGGACCTGCTTCCAAATTCGGGTTCGAAATCGGCCTCACCGGTCTCACGTTCGCCGAGGATACCGGCGCGGTGCCCGAACCCGCAAGCGGACTGCTGTTGGCTGCCGGCCTGGCGGCGATTCTCGGGCTTAAGCGGGGCGCCGAGCGCCCCTAACAAGAAAAAGGAAGGAAATCATGACATTGAACACTCCCGTTTTTCGTGCGGCCTCCTTGCTGGCGTCCGCATGTGTTGCCCTTGTGACGGTCCACGGGCAGACCACCTATAGCTCTCCGGTGAAGGTTACCAACACACCGCTGCCCGTCAGTGGCACCGTAGCGGTGACCGGTAGGGTCTCGGTAGACAACACTGTACCGGTGACGGTTCCCGCCGGTGTGCCCTTGCCGGTGAAGATCGGCGACGTGTTGTCCGTGGCCCCGGCCAACGGATCGATGCCAGTGGCGCAGCAGGGAACCGTGACGGTTACGCCGGCCGGCGGGACCATGCCCGTCAGCGGCACGGTGGCCCTGAGCGGGACGCCGTTGGTAACGCTCTCCGGCGCCAATAACCTCGTGCAAGCGAAGCCGGCGGGCACTCCGTTCACCCTGGGGAACGAGGTATCTCGGTCGTCAACTGCGGTAACCGAGCAGCAATACCTCTTTTCCGCTCCATCCGGCGGCGACTCCGAGATCGAGTTCCTGGCTGTGCGGTGCGGCAGCGCGAGTCCAGACTTCAACATTGAACTCGTCGCCAGTGGCCACAACTTTCCGATCTTCTTGGACCTCGTCAAGTCAACTCCGTCATTTTCGTATTGGCATGGCACGCGGTTGGTCAAAATCTACGTCTCGGCGGGAAGCCAGATTCAACTGGAGATGAAGGCCATGGGTGCAACTGGAGGCACCACGTGCCTCGTTACTGCGACCGGCCGGACCTACTGAGCGGCTCGACCCTAGGGTTCAAACGGGGCGCGAAACGCCCACAACAGAACGAAATCGGCAGTGGCCTCCAATAGGACGCCAATTTCTCGCGGGACTCTCTTGCGCGCTGCGATTCCTATTGTGCCTGGACGCGCATCCAACGCCGCAGAAAGCGGCTCGACTCAGGCACAATGCGCTCAACGCTCCGGGCGCTCTTGCCGCTGAGAGCGTGTCCACGCCCTTCGAGCCATACCAGTTCGTGTTGGACACCGGCCTTCGACAAGGCCCGATCCAGCGCTTCGGCTTGATCGCGCGGCACCGCTTGATCAACCTCGTACTGGAAGATGAGCGTCGGTGGCACGCCTGACTTCACGTGCGCTAGCGGCGAGGCTTCCCATAGAACCGGCGCGGTACGCTGCGATGTTCCGAGGAGATCCGAGAGCAACGTGTCATTGGTCTTGCCGGTTGTCGTGCGCAAGGTTTCTTCGGCCTTGGGGTCCATATGCCAGGTGCGCAGGTCCACTGGTCCAGAAACATCGATAACCGCTTCGACCGCCTCTTCTTTGCGATGCGGCGTGTAGCCGGTCAGTAGCGCCAGATGGCCACCGGCTGAAGCTCCCATCACAGCGATGCGCGCCGGATCCAACCGCCAGCGCTTCGCGTTTTCTCGCAGGAAGCGGACGGCCGCGCGCGCGTCTTCCACCTGGGCCGGGTGTTTCGCCGCGGGCGTGAGGCGGTACTGCACGGCGGCCGCCGCGACGCCGTTCGCCGCGAACTCGCGAATGATCTTGTGAAAGGATTTTTTGTCGCCCATCGACCATCCGCCGCCGTGGAGACAAACCACCAGCGGGGCGGCGGGCGCGGTCTCCGCCGGTAGCGCCAAGTCCAGCTTGAGCTCGCGGCCGGCCACGGTCCGGTAGGTCACATCGGAAACGAACGACGGTCCGCCGCCGGCCGCACTGCGTTGGCAGGACTCGCGCCAGTCAGCGAGCGTACGGCGCATGCGCACAGTTTCCGAACTGAGCTGCGTCGCCAGGTTCACTTTCTCTTGCGGGTCCGTCATCAGTTCGAAGAGCATGTCGGCGGACTCGTCCAGGTTGGTGAGCAGCTTATAGCGATTCTCAATCAGCGCCAGTCGCGGTGATCCGCGCGTGATGCGGCTGGTTTCAAAAGCCAACGGCGAACGCCGCTCGCGGACGCGGCCTTCGAGTAATGGCAGCAGGCTCTCGCCGTCCATGGGACGTTGATCGGCGGCCTTGATTCCCAGTGCGTCGAGGATAGTCGGAAAGTAGTCGGACGTGGAACAGGCGGCCTTCACGACGCGCGGCTTGGGAAAGCGTGCGGGCCATTCGAGAATGCCGGGCACGCGAACGCCGCCTTCGAACAAGCTGGTTTTGCGTCCGCGAAATGGTCCGGCGGTCCCGGGCCAATCCGAGCTCTCCTGGTCGCCTTCGGGGCCGTTGTCGCTCGCGTACCAGACCATGCTGTCGCGCGCGACGCCCAGGCGCCGCAACTCGTCACGCAGGCGGCCCACTTGGCGGTCCATCGCCGAGATGGCGCCCCAGTAGTGTTGTTGCTTTTCGCCGTGTGTCGAGTACGCGGCGCGGTCTTCCGGCGTTGCGAGCACCGGCAGGTGCGGCGTGTGGAACCAGATGACGGCGAAGAACGGCTGCTTCCCGGCCGCGGCGCGCGCGATGAAACTCAGCGCACGATCCATGATGATGCGCGAATCGTCGCCGCGAAGCGTTTCCACGACGGGGCGGCCGTTTTCCCAATACTCGGAAGACGGCGGATCGACGGTGGGCACTTTCCGGACCGTCGAAAACCATTCGTGAAATCCGGCGTCGGACGGCGAGGCTTTCTTCGGACCTTCAAAATCCCCCAGGTGCCATTTTCCGAAATGGCCGGTGCGGTATCCGAGCGGCGCCAGCACTTCGGCGAGCGTCACTTCGCGGTCCGGCAGCGCGTATTCGGATGGTTGGCCGGGCCCTCCGGCGTTGGCGAAGAAGATGCCGTAGCGAAATGGATGACGCCCGGTGAGGCAACTGCCGCGTGTTGGCGAGCAGACCGGTGCGCCGGAGTAGAAGCGGTCGAAGCGCACACCGCGCCGCGCCATCTCGTCCAGGCACGGCGTTCGCAATACACGGTGGCCGTTGTAGGAGGTGTCTCCCCAGCCTTGATCGTCCGCCATCACCAGCAGGATGTTCGGACGCGTTGCGGCGGCACGCGCAGAAAGCAGCAACGGCGCGAGTCCACCGGTGAGAAATCCGCGGCGCGGCCAGTTCTTCATCGTGTGCATCTCATCACTCCAGCCAGCCATATTCCCAGGCGGCTTCATACATGGCGACGATATTTTCGGTCGGAATCTCTGGCATCAGGTGCTGCGACGGAGCGATGGTGAATCCACCGTACGGCTTAAACGTTTCGATGCGGTCGCGCACTTCGCGGCGCACGTCTTCGGGCGTCCCAAAGGGCAGTGTTTGCTGCGTATCGATGGAGCCGTGGAAAGCCAATCGTCCTCCGAATTGCCGCGCCAGTTCACGCGCGTCCATGCCACGCGCGCGCACCTGCACTGGTTCGAGAATGTTCAAGCCGCACTCGATCAGGTCGGGCAGAAACGCGCAAACGCTGCCGCAGGAATGCTGCATCACCTTGAGGTCGTGCCGGCGCGCCAGACCGTAGATGCGCTCGACGTGCGGACGCACGAAGCGGCGCCACATGCCCAGGCTCATCATGGGTCCGCGCTGCGTGCCGTAGTCGTCGCCGGTGAAGAAGATGTCGGTTTTGCCCGGCGCGCGCTCCAGCATGCGGCGCGTGGATTCGTAGAAGAAGTCGCTGGTCTTGCGCAGGATGGTGTGGCAGATTTCGGGTTGCTCGATGAGCATCAACATCCACTTTTCCATGCCCACCAGATCGCAGGCTGCATCGAAGAACCAGCACCAGCCGCCGCCGAGCACGGCGTATTCGGAGAATTGCTCGCACTGTTCAGCATAGGCGTCGTAGTCCCACATGTCGGCGGTGGGCCACGGATAGGCTTCGACGTCGGCAATCGAAGTCACGTGCGCGAGCGGGTTTTCGACCGCGTAGCCGAAGTCGCCGGCGCCGGCGCGCGGAATCCAGAAATAGTCCGTGGGGCGGCCTTGATTATCCTTCATCGCGGGACCGATCCATTTCGGACGCGCCCAGCGGAAATCGACGTGCAGCGTCTCCATCAGTTCGAGGCCGGTTGCGACCGCGTAGTGGCGGCACAAGCGGTCGTAGACCTCCTGGCAGGCGCAGAAATCGATGGGCACGCGGTCGGCGCGCTCGAAGTTGTAGGTTCGGCGGACTCTCTCTTTGGACGTCATGATCTGTCCGGTTATTGTACTCGCTTAATCGTGAAATAATGGCGGCCATGTCACGGTCCCTGTTGTCGCTCAGCCTTGCTGTCTTTATGCTCACCGTCCCGGTGGCCGGTCAGATTGGAGGCCTCTCCTCGCTGGCCGAATTGAAGGACTATCGCGCGCGCCGCGTGTCGAGCAACAATCCGGACCCGGCCAGCAACGACGACAGCCTGCGTCCCACGCCGGGTGAAACCGTGACGCTGGCCGACCTGCGCGGCCCGGGCGTGGTGACGCACATGTGGGTGACGGTGGCGGCGAGCGAGTACGGCTGGCCTCGTTTGCTGCGACTGCGCGTTTACTACGACGGCAGCGCCACACCGAGCGTTGATGCGCCGCTCGGCGACTTCTTCGGTGTGGGGCACGGTTTTGAGCGCGAGATCAATTCGCAAGTGGTGCGCAATTCATCGAGCGGACGTTCGCGCAACTCGTATTGGCCGATGCCGTTCCGCAAGTCGTGTAAGATCACGGTGACCAACGAAGGACGGCAGCGGGTTTCGAACCTCTACTATCACGTCGACTGGCGTGAAGTGCCCGCGCTCGCGGCCGACACTGCGTACTTACACGCCTGGTACCACCAGGAACTCGACATCCCGCGCGGCCGTACGTACACGATTCTGGATGTGAAAGGCCGCGGGCACTACGTGGGCACCGTCTTCAATGTGATTCAGAACGAAGCGGGATGGTTCGGCGAAGGCGACGATCAGTTTTACGTCGATGGCGACAAAGTGGCGTCGATCCAGGGCACCGGCACGGAGGATTACTTCAACGACGCCTGGTCGCTACGCGTGGCCGAAGGGCCCTTTGCCGGCGTGCCTGTCGCCGAAGGCACCGGTGTGGGATCGCGCATGAGCGCCTATCGTTGGCATCTGCCCGACCCAATCCCGTTCCGCACGTCGCTGAAGTTCGACATGGAAAATGCCGGATGGACGTACAACTCCGATGGCAGCGTGCGCTCGGCTTTTGAAGGGCGGTCGGATCTGTTCAGCAGCGTGGCGTTCTGGTATCAGGTTGGTGTCGCGCAAGGGCTGCCGCGCATTCCTTACGGAGCGTCGCGGCTGCCGCATGCCAACGCGCGGCAAAGCGAAGTCGAAAATCAGATCGGGGACGTAAAGACTTCGGGCGGTGCCGCTGAAGTGCAGCGCGAGGTCTTCTGGTCGCGCCACATCATTCACTTCAAGGCGCGTGGCGAAGGGGCGAAGATTGAAATCCCGTTCGATGTCGCAAACGACGGCCGCTACGAGTTGATCGCGCAGGTGGCGCACGCTCCCGACTACGGCATTTACAGCGTTCTGATCGACGGCAAGCCCGCCGGCGGGCCCGAGCTAGAGCACGAACCCGGCGCGAATATGGGCGGAGCCGGCACGATCGATGCCTACCACACGGAACTCTACGTGGCGCAAGATCATTTGCTGGCGTGGCAGCCGCTCACGCGCGGCCGGCACACCGTGACGTTTGTTTGCGTGGGCAAGAACATGGCCGCGTCGGGGCACAACCTGGGTATCGATACGCTGGTGGTGGCGAAGATCGGCGAGCACGCCGAAACGCCGGCGCCGGACAATCCCGCCGGCCGGCCAATCGCGGAGGTCATCGCGGCATTGAGCGATCCGAGCGCGATCACGCGGGGACTCGCGGCGATTGCTCTGCGTGATCGTGCGCGGGAGGCCGCGCCGGCGCTGCCCCCGCTCATCGAGCACCTTCGCGATGCGGATGAGAACGTACGCATGCTCACCGCGCAAGCCATCGGCGCGCAGGGCGCCAACGCTGCGCGTGCGGTGCCGGAGTTGATGGCGGCATGCCGGGTCAAAGGCGAGCACGTGCACGTGCTGCGCAGTCTGGCATCCGCGTTGGGCGCGGTGGGTCCGGCGGCGCGCGACGCATTGCCCGTGCTGCGAGAGTTGGAACGCATTCCGCGCGTGCGTTGGAATGCGCGCTGGGCCATCGCCCACATCGAAGCTCCCGCGCGCGCGAACGTGAAATAATAGCGGCCATGCCAAGATGCTTTCTTTCGTTGCTCTTGCTGCCGGTGTGCCTGGTGCTGGCCCAGACGCCGGCTGGTCCGGTGCGGTCGGTGACGGATCCGGGTGTGGTGGTGACTCGGCAAATCACAACTCCGGCGGGCGTGCAAAGCGTGTTTGAAGGGCGCGTGTACGGCGTCGTGTTCGGGGCGACGGATTCCGAAATCTGGGTGCTCAACGCGGGCCGCATCTATCGCATGGATTGGCGCGCCAATCGTGTGTTGGACCGGATTCCGTTCGCTGGGTCGGCCGGTCTGCAGGGCATTGCGTTTGATCCGGTTCAAGCGAGCGCGCTCGTGTCGGCGGCGAACAAGGACACCGCGAAGCTACTGAGCGTGCGCGGCGGCGAAGCCAAACCGATAGTGGAAGGCTTCGGATCGTACACCGTGGGAGCGTTGGCGATCGCCGCGCGCAAGAACGCGGCGGGCCAGCGCATCGCGGCCGTGCCCGTCATCGCGAAGAACAAACTGGCGGTGATCGATCTCGAGCAGGGCAAGCTCGTTGGCACGGTTGACACCGGTATTGCGCCTTTCGCCGTGGCGCTTTCGGGTGACGGTTCCATCGCTTACGTCACCAACTGGGGCGGGCGATTGCCTAAGTCCGGTGAACTCACGGCGCCCGCGGGGTTGTCGAAAGATGCCGATCAAGTCGTGATCGACGCACGCGGCGTGGCGGCGACCGGAACGGTGACCAAGATCGATCTCACCAAGATGCAGGCGGTCGCGACCATTGCTTCCGGCTTGCAGTCGAACGCAATCGTGTGGGATCAACAGCGCGCGCGGCTGTATGTCGCTAACGGCAACAGTGATTCGGTGACGGTCGTCGACACGCGCACGGACCGCGTCGCGGGCACCTACCCGATTCGTCCCTTCGGCGAGCGCGCGCCCGGTGTGGCTCCGACGGCGCTGGCGCTTGCGCCCGGCGGCGCTGAACTGTACGTCGCCTGCGGCGGCATCAATGCGGTCGCAGTGCTCAATACTACGACCGGCGCGGTGAAAGGCCTGATCCCGACGGCGTGGTATCCGAACGCGGTCGCTCTGAGTCCCGATGGCGCGTATCTGGCGGTTTCCACGCTGCTGGGCGCGGGCTCGGGCTGGCGCGATGAACCGCGCAGGCGCTTCGTGCATTCGTATCGCGGATCGGTGAGCGTGCTGCCGGTTCCCGATGCCGCGCAGCTTGCCAGCTACACGACGGCGGTGGCCGAAAACAATCACCTGCAACTCAGCTCTGCACCCCGTCCCGCGCTTTCGACGGCCGCGGTGAAGCCGGTCGCCATTCCGCGGCGCGCCGGTGAGCCTTCGCTCATCGAGCACGTTGTCTACATCATCAAGGAGAACCGCACCTACGATCAGGTGTTCGGCGACATCAAAAAGGGTAACGGCGATCCGAGTTTGGTGATGTTTGGCGAAGATGTCACTCCCAATCAGCATCGTCTGGCAGACGGCTTTGTGCTGCTCGACAATTTCTACGCTTCCGGCGGCAATAGCGGCGATGGTCACCAGTGGCTCACGCAAGCCAATGAAACCGGCTACGCCATGTGGCCGGGCTGGGCAGGCCGCAGCTATCCGTTCGACGGTACCGACCCGATCGCTTACTCCGAGCGCGGGTTTCTGTGGGACTACGCTTTGCGCGCGAAAAAGACGGTGCGCGTCTACGGCGAGTTTGCGCCGCGAACGCGACCGCCGGAGGGAGTGAGCCGCGCGGATCTGTTCAAACGCTGGAAGGATGGCGACGACTTCGCAAACCTGTGGAACACCACCAGCCCCATCCCGGCGCTCGATAAGCTGCTGGCGCGCAACTACCCGGGCTATTCGACCGCCGTTCCGGACGTTGTCCGCGCGCGTTTGTTTCTGGCGGACATAAAGAAGTGGGAAGCCGAAGGGCGCATGCCCAACCTGGTGCTGCTGCAATTGCCGAGCAATCACACGCACGGCGCAACGCTTGGCTCGCATTCGGCCAAAGCCATGGTGGCCGACAACGATCTCGCGCTGGGACAGGTGGTGGAAGCGCTCTCGCACACGAAGTTCTGGAAGAAGATGGCCATCTTCGTGGTGGAGGACGATGCGCAGAACGGTGTCGATCACGTGGACGGGCATCGCACGCTGGCCTTGGCTGTGAGCCCCTATACACGCCGCGGTGCCGTGGATTCGACCTTCTACGCGCATACCAGCATGGTGAAAACTATCGAGCTGATTCTGGGCCTGCCGACCATGTCGATCTTCGACCTGATCGCCAACGACATGCGCGCTTCGTTCCACAATACGCCGGACTACACGCCGTATACGGCGGTCGAGCCGCGGCAATCACTCCATGAAATGAATCCGAAGCTCAACGCGCTGGCGGGTCCGGCGCGGCAGGCGGCGCTCGATTCCATGAAGATGCGTTTCGACGTGCCCGATGCCGCGCCCACCGAGCGGTTGAACCGTATCCTTTGGCACACCGCGCGCGGTTGGTCCGCGCCTTATCCAGGTGTGCGTCAGGCGGTGTTCGCGCCGTTGTCACTCGATCTTGACGACGACGAACGCTGAATTGATGTTGGGGGGGCTCATGAAGATCCGCATTGGCTTCACGGTGCTATTTGCCATTCCCATGCTCTGCGCGCAGACGGCCATCAGCGTCGGCGAGCGCAAGCAACTGTTCATTGATCACAAGTTCATCGAATCGAGCGACGGTATTGCGCTCACGGCCGGTGTGCCGTACCAGACGCGCGAGCACTTGATCGTGCCGGATCAGAAGTGGGAGAAGGATCTAGTGATCGGCAGTTACTCGACCGTGCTGAAAGAGAACGGCAAGGTGCGGGTGTGGTACAACGTGCTCGGCCGCGAGCACAAGCCGCACGAAAATCCGTCGTTCATGGGCGTGGCATACGCCGAGTCGAGCGATGGGTTGCATTTTCGAAAACCCGTGCTGAAGCTCGTCGCGCGCGACGGCGACCGAGAGAACAACTTCGTACTGCCGGTGGATCCGTCGGTGGTGGCCATCGGTGGAGGCTCGGTGTTGCGCGACGACAATCCGAATTGCCCGCCGGAGGCGCGCTACAAATCGTGGTCCAAGTTCTATCCGCATAAAGGCACCGGTCTGAAGGGGCCGCATCGCGTTTGGTATTCACCGGACGGATTGCGTTGGAAGCTCTACGACACGCTGGCCACGGGTTTGCGCGCGGCCGACACGCAGCCGACCTGGTTCTGGGATCCGCGCATCAATCGCTATGTGGGCTACAGCCGCGAGTGGATGCGCCGTCCAGGCGGGTATGGCGTGCGCAAGGAGAGTTACAACGAGTCCGACGACATGCTGCACTGGGATTCATCGCTGATCGTGCTGGAACCGGATGAACGCGATATGACCGGCGAGCCGCGCGTGAGCATCGAACTCGACAAAGCCCGCGTGCAGGGCGAGAACATTCTGCCGCCGGAACCGGGTGGCGATCAGGTGCTGTCGCCCTCTGCGCCGGTTGATATGTACGGCCCCGGCGTGTTCCGCTATGGCGAAGCCGACAGCGTCTACGTCGCGCTGATACCGATGTTTCATCACTGGCGCGTGGAAGGTAAGTCGTCCTGGCCCAGCACGGCCGACGTGCAACTCGGTGTGAGCCGCGACGCGCGGCATTTCCAGCGCGCGCCGGGCCGGCGTCCGTTCTTGAGCGTCGGGCCTCCGGGTTCGTTCGACTCCAAGTGGGTATGGCCGATGCCCAACCCCGTGCGCATGGGCGACGAGTTGTGGATCTATTACGTGGGCACTAACAAGGACCACGACGGACGCGTTGATCCGGCGGCCAGCCAAAGAATGGCCTACATTTCACGCGCCATCTTGCGGCTGGATGGATTCATGAGTGCCGAGGCGGACTACGAAGGCGGTTGGCTCATCACACCGCCCATTACGTTCGCCGGTTCGCGGTTGGAGTTGAATCTCGATACTGGCGCGGGCGGCGTGGCGCGCGTGGAATTGTTGGATGCGGGCGGTAAGCCCATTCCGGGTTTCTCACTGGTCGAAGCCGACGATCTGAACGGAAACAACGTGCGCATGCCGGTGAGCTGGAAAGGTAAGACCGACGTGTCCGCGTTCGCGGGTAAGCCCGTGCGCCTGCACATACGCATGCGAGCGGCGCGGCTGTACGCGTTTCAATTCCGGCCGTAGAGAGTTACTCGTGGCGCAGCGCCTGAATGGGATCGATGCGCGAAGCGCGCCACGCCGGAACGAACGTGGCCGATGCTGAAACGATCAGCAGTGCCGCGGTGCTCATCAACAACACCGCAAGGTCGTTGGCCTTGAGCCCGTAGAGTTGGCTTTCGATGTAGCGGCCGCCGAATAAGCCCGCCGCGGCGCCCACGGCGATTCCCACGAGGATCACTGGCAGCATCTCCCACATTGCCAGACCAATCACCGCGCCGCGTCCGGCGCCTAGCGCCATGCGGATGCCCAGCTCGCGCGTGCGCCGCTCGACGACAAACGCCAATACTCCGTACAGCCCAACCATCGCCAGCACAATGGCCAGCAGCGCGAAAGCCACCGAAAGGAACGACAACAATCGCTCGTTCGCCAGACGCATGTTGAGTTGGTCGTCCAGTGTCCGCATGTTGGAGATCACCAGGTTGGAATCGGTGCCGCGGACCTGCTCACGCAACCGCGGCATCATCGGGCGCGGATCACCCAGTACGCGCGCGTAAACATGTACGCCGCCAATGTTGCCGATCTTTGTGTCCATTGAAACGAAGACCTGACGCGGTATCGAGTCGCGCACGCCATCGTATCGCGCGTTGCCAAAGACGCCAACGATTTCTAGGTTTGGGTCGTTCTTTGAGCCCTCGGCGATCATCCGGCCGAGCGGACTCGCACCGTCCAGGTATTCGTTCACGAGCGCCTCATTCACCAGGCAGACTCTCCGGCCGCTGCCCCAATCGTTCCAGCCAACATCGCGGCCGTGCTTGATCGGAATGCCCAACGCTTGAAAGTAGCCCGGAGTAACGGCGTTGAAGTAACTCCAGAGTTGGCCGCCTTGCTTAGCTTCGACACCGGGAATGGTCATGCTGCTATCCCATCGCCCGCCTGACAGCAGGCGCTGACGGCTGGCGCCCACAGCCTTCACTCCCGGCATCGCAGACAAGCTTTCCACCAGCGAACGGTAGGTCCGTAACTTGCGCCCGTGATCATAGACCGTGGCTGGACGTACGGTGAACGTCACGACGTTTTCCGTGTTGAAGCCAAGTTCCACCTTTTTGAGATTCTGAAGCGTGCGTGCGAACAGTCCCGCGCCCACCAGAAGAACGCAGGAAAGGCCGACTTGAACTGCGACGAACAGCTTGCGCAGGCGTACATGCCCGTGGCTGCCGGTTGAGTTGGCGGCGTCCTCTTTGAGCGAAGCGGCCGGCGCCGTTCGCGAACCGTGGAAGGCTGATACCACGCCGAAGAAAAGCGCCGTGAATACGGTGATCGACGCCGTGAACAACAGGATCCGTGAGTCCGGCGACGTGGACAGAGAGAAGTTGGCCGGATCTTCCGGCAACAGGCGCAGCAAGACCTTCACCGCCCACGAACTCGCCAATAGCCCCAGAATGCCGCCGGCGATCGCGATCAGAGTGCTCTCGGCGAGAAACTGCCGGACGAGCCGCCCTCTCGTGGCCCCGAGAGCGCCACGGATAGCGATTTCGCGCCGGCGCGCCGCCGCGCGGGCCAGCAGTAGGTTCGCCACGTTCATGCAGGCAATCAGTAGCACTACGCCCACCAGCGCTTGCAGGATGATGAGCGGCCGTTCAAAACCGTGGCGTAGTCCGGATTGCCCGCGCGCGGCCGGGCTCAAGCTGAAGCTTTGGCGGAGAAAGCGGTCGCGCATCTCCGGGAACTTCTGGAAGAATGCGCTTTTCAATTCCTCGTGCTGGCGCTGCCGGTAGAGCACACGCATGGCTGCCTGTGCCTGACCGACGGTGACGCCGGGTTTCAGACGCGCAAAAAGATAGAACCACGTGAGCCGCTCATCATTCAGCCCGTCCCAGGTGGGCGTGATGACCGGTTTCATGGTCACGGGCACCCAGATCTGAGTCGCGACACCCACGTCGGTGCCTTCGTAATCCGGAGCGCCGACTCCGATTACGGTGAAGGGATGCCCGTTCAGTGTGATGCTGGCGCCGACGATCGAAGGATTGCCGGCGAAGCGGCTCCGCCAAAAGCCGTACTGCAAAACCGCCAGCGGGTGCCTCATGCGCGCCGTGTCGTCGGCGCCGGTGAACACGCGTCCAAGGTGCGGCTGGATGCCCAGAACGCGGAAGTAATTGCCGGAAACCAGCGCCACGTTGACCGACTCGGCGCGTTCGCCAATGGTCAAACTGGCTTGTTCCACGCGTGATCCGGCGAGACCGGAAAAGACCGTGTTCGCGTTGCGCAGCGCCTGATAAGCAGGATAGGAGAACGTGTGTTCGGTGTCGCCCGAGTTGTTGCCGTAACGTCCGCCTTCCACGCGAAGCTGTACGAGTTCCTGCGGATTGCGCACCGGTAGCATACGCACCAGCACTTGATCGACCAGAGTGAAGATCGCCGTGTTGGCGCCAATTCCCAAGGCGAGCGACACAATCGCGGTCAGCGCGAAGCCGGGTCGTAGTTTAAGCTGACGAAAACCGTACTTCAGGTCCTGCCATGCGTTCTCCACAAGCGGCACGCTGTTATGTTCGTAGACCTGCTCCCGCACTTGCGCAAGGTTCCCCAGCTTGCGCCGGGCCTCGTCGTTCGCCGTGCCGGGGTCCATGCCGCGCTTCAGGTTGTCGTCGGTTTCGTGAGCGAGATAGGACTCCATTTCGCGCGCCAGATCCTGATCGCGCCGATCCCGCTCGAAGAATCTTCGCCAGTTCATGACTTCACTCCGCCGCCGGGCCCAACACGCGAGTTACGGCTTCAACCAGCGACTCCCAACGGCTGCGCTCGTGAATCAGATGCTTCTTGCCGAGCGGCGTCAGCCGGTAGTACTTGGCTTTGCGATTGTTCTCCGAGGTGCCCCAGAAAGCCGCGATGAGGTTCTGATCTTCGAGCCGGTGCAAAGCCGGGTAGAGCGATCCGTGCTCCACCTGGAGTACATCGTCGGAAGTCTTTTCGATCACGTGCGCGATGGTGTGTCCGTGGGCGGCGCCGGGCAGCAGCGTCTTCAGGATGAGCATGTCGAGCGTGCCGAGCAACATGTCGCCGCGGCTGTCGGAGCGCGTCTTTCTGGCCATGCTCCGAATTCTACCACAAGATATTCTAGTGGAGTGTTAAGGCTGTGAAACTCGATAGATGGATGAATATGTTGTCTCGATCAAAAGATAATCGACTAAAGTAGGCGCGCGCCGGAATCGGATTTTGGGATGGCTTCTTCAAGAGGACTCCGCTTGCGCTGCTGTATCCTGGAAGTGTCATGAAACTTACGTTTTGGGGCGCGGTTGGCAACGTTACCGGCAGCATGCATGAAGTCGGTGTGAACGGAAGCCGTTTCCTTCTGGATTGCGGTTTGTATCAGGGCCGCCGTAAGGAGGCGCGGGAGCGTAACAGCAAGATTCCTGTTCCGGCCGCTTCAATCGACGGCGTAGTGCTTTCGCACGCGCACCTGGACCACAGCGGCAATTTGCCGACGCTAGTCAAAAACGGATACAGCGGTCCCATCTACACGACGCCTTCGACCGTGGACCTGTGCGCGGCCATGCTGCGCGATTCGGCCTACATTCAGGAAAAGGACGCCTCGTTCATTGCCAAGCGCGGCGCGCGGCGCCGTTCGCTGCGCATGCCGGTGGAAGCCGAGCCGGTGGAACCGCTTTACAGCATGCAGGATGCGGAAAACACCTTGCCGCTATTCCGTCCCGTGCCGTTGTACACGCCGACGCACCTAACACCGGCGTTGAGCTTCGAAACCTATGACGCCGGTCACATCCTGGGCAGTACGTGCGTGCTGCTGCACCATCACGAGAACGGCCGCAAAGTGAAGCTGATGTTTTCCGGCGACGTGGGCCGGCGCGGTTTGCCCATCATCCGCGATCCGGACGAAGTGCCTCCGGTCGATTACGTGATCATGGAGAGCACTTACGGCGACCGTTTGCACAAGGAGGCCGACGCGGTCGCGGCCAAGCTGGCCGAGATCGTCAGCCGCACCTGCGCGCGCGGAGGCCGCGTAATCGTGCCTGCATTCGCTGTCGGCCGCGCGCAACAGCTCGTGCTGTTGCTGCACGAACTGATCAACGCGAACAAAATCCCGAACATTCCGATCTTCGTCGACAGCCCGCTCACGGTCGACGTCACCGAGATCTTCCGCAAGCACCCCGAGCAGTGGGACGCCGAAACGCGCGACTTCCTGCTCAACGGCGAAGATCCGTTCGGCTTCAGCCGCCTGCGCTACATTCGCGAGGTCGGTGAATCCAAGGCGCTCAACGATCTGCGCGGCCCGTTCGTGGTCATCTCCGCTTCGGGGATGTGCGAAGCCGGCCGAATTCTGCACCACCTGCGCAACAATATCGAAGATCCGCGCAACACGATTCTGATCACCGGATTCCAGGCCGAAAACACGCTGGGCCGCAAACTGGTGGACAAGTTGCAAGAAGTTTCGATCTTCGGCGAGCCCATGCGCGTGCGCGCTGAAGTGACCAAGATCAACGAACTCTCGGCGCACGCCGACCAGCGTGAGTTGCTCACCTGGCTCAAGCCCATGACCAAGACGCTCAAGAAAGTCTTCCTGGTACACGGTGAACCATCGCAGACCGCCGCGTTGGCCAAGGCGATTCAAGATCAGTACGGCGTCGAAGTGGTGATGCCCACGCGTGGAGAATCTTTCGATCTGATTTAGACCCGTTCAAGTACTGGTACGAACCCTGCTGGAAAAGACCGGTAGTACTGTTTACGCCGGGTGCGTGTGGCCGGGATAATGGCTCTTACGAGACCAGAGGGAGCCATTGAATTACCTCGCTCAATTCGCCTACTTGCAGTTGCTCGATCTGCTGACGACCGTGGCATTTCTGCTCAATGGCGTTCACGAAGGTAATCCCCTGGTCCGTTGGGTATTGCGCACAGCACCTAATCCGCTGGGCGGGTTGCTCGGTGTGAAGATATTCGCCGTGCTGTTGGGCGTTTATTGCTGGCGCTACGGCAAACAACGGCTGCTGGGCCGCATCAACATCATGTTCGCCGCGTTGGTCGCCTGGAACCTGGTTGCGCTCATCGCTGGCTCGGTTGTTGCCGCCAAGACCATCTGATTCGGCTATCCTGTATCGTTGGTGAGCATTTTCGCCACGATTCCAGTCCATCGAGGGGTAGCCATGCCTGCAAAACATTTCCGCCTGATTCTGCTTCTGAGTTCTCTGATTGTCCTTGCGCCGCTTGCGGCCCAGACCGCGATGCCGGCGCTTGCGCCAACCGGACTTCGCGTTGAATATCTGGCCGATCCAGTTGGCATCGACGTCACTGAACCGCGTTTCGCCTGGGTGCTAAACCACGATGAGCGTGGCCAGGCCCAGACTGCCTATCAGATTCTGGTTTCCACCTCGCCCGCGGCGGCCGCCGGCGACCAGTGGGACAGCGGACGCGTTGCCTCCAAGCAGAGCGTGCACGTCGCTTACGCCGGCAAGGCTCTGGAAAGCGGCAAGACCTACTACTGGAAGGTTCGCTACTGGGACAAGCAGAATCGCGCCAGCGCCTACAGCAACCCCGCACGGTTTGAAATGGGTTTGCTCAAGGCGTCCGATTGGACCGGCGTGTGGATCGGCGGCGGCAACATGCTGCGTAAGGAAGTCGCACTGGTGTCGAAGCCGGTTCGTGCGCAGGCGTACGTGGCCGGCGTGGGCTACGCCGAGTTGCACGTCAACGGGCACAAGATCGGCGATCGCGTTCTCGATCCGGCCTGGACCACTTACGACAAGCGCGTGCTCTATTCGACCTACGACATCACCAAGTACCTCGCCTCCGGCGCGAATGCCATCGGCGTGATGCTCGGCGAAGGCTGGTACAAGAACCGCGCGCTGAAGCTTCAGGTCAACATTGAACTGGAAGGCGGCAAGACGGTGAACGTTGCGAGCGACACAACGTGGAAGGCCGCGAACGGTCCCATCGTCGAAGACAGCGTCTATCACGGCGAATACTACGACGCGCGCAAGGAGATGCCGGGTTGGGATCGCGGCGGTTTCAGCGATGCGGCCTGGAAACCCGCTTCCACGGTGGAAGGTCCGAAGGGCGTGGTTTCAGCCGAGATGATGCCGCCCATCAAAGTGGTGGACACCATCGTACCGTTCAAGATGACCAGTCCCAAGCCGGGCATGTACGTCTACGACATGGGGCAGAACTTCAGCGGCTGGGCGCAGCTTCGCGTGAAGGGTCCGCGCGGTGCCGCCGTCAAGCTGCGTTTTTCGGAAGTGCTGTATGACGACGGCACGCTCAACGTCGAAAACCTGCGCAAGGCGCGCGTGACCGATGTCTACGTGCTGCGCGGCGATGGTGAAGAAGAAGTCTACGAGCCTCGCTTCACCTATCACGGGTTCCGCTATGTCGAAGTCACCGGCTTCCCCGGCGTGCCGCGTCTCGATACGGTCCGCGGCCGTGTGGTGAACAGCGCCGTGAAGCCCATGGGTGGCCTGGCGTTTTCGAAACCCATTCTGAATCAGTTGCAGCGCATCATTGTTTGGGGCACGCGCTCGAATCTGCATAGCGTTCCGACCGACTGCAATCAGCGCGACGAGCGTATGGGCTGGATGGCCGACGCGCACCTGTACGGCGAAACCGCCATGCTCAACTACGACATGGCCGCGTTCTACACCAACTTCCTGCGCGACATCCGCGACACGCAGAAAGAAGACGGCAGTGTCCCCGACACGGTACCCTCCACCAATTGGGGCCGCTATCCGGCCGACCCGGCCTGGGGCAGCGCCTATCCGCTCTTTGTCTGGTACATGTGGGAACACTACGGCGACCGCCGCGTGATCGAGCAGCACTACGACGGCATCAAGGCCTGGACCGATTTTCTGCGCACACGCTCGAAGGATGGCGTGGTTGAATTTGTGAAGTACGGCGACTGGGTGCCCATCGTGAAGACCGACGGGTTCCTGGTTTCGACGTTCTATTATTACTACAGCGCCGAAATCGTCGCCAGCGCGGCCGAGATTCTCGGCAAGACCGCCGATGCGCAGGCCTACCGCGCTCTACAGGCGCAGATCCGCGAAGGTTTCCACCGCCGCTTCTATAATGCCGAGCGCAAATACTACGGCGACGGCACGCAGACTGCGCAGGCGCTTCCGCTGTTCTTGGACATGATCCCCAAGGATCTGCGCGGTTCCATCAACGGCTGGCTGCGCAACGACATCACTTACTACCACGACACGCACCTGACCACCGGCATCGTCGGCGCGAAGTATCTGCTGCCGGCGCTGACCAAGATGGGCGGTTCCGATCTGGCTTACGAACTGGCCACACAGACCAGCTATCCGAGCTGGGGCTACATGATCGAAAACGGCGCCACCACGTTATGGGAGCTGTGGCAGAACAAAACCGGCCCGTCGATGAATTCGCACAACCACCCGATGTTCGGCGGCGTGGGCGCGTGGATGTACAAAGCCCTGGCCGGCATCAACGCCGATCCGCAAGCGGGCGGATATGAACGCATTCACTTCGCTCCGCAGATGGTGCGCGATCTGAACTGGACCACCGGCAGCATCGAAACGCAGCGCGGCATCGTGAATAGTTCCTGGAGCCGCACTCCGGACGCGATTCGTTACGAAGTCACCATCCCGGTAGGTTCGGAAGCCGACATCGTGCTGCCGAAGTTTAACTTCCGCGACGTGGAAGTGAAAGAGGGCGGCAAGCTGGTGTTCCAGGCCGGCAAGTTCGTAGCGGGCGCCGACGGCGTCACGGGCGCGAAGGATGCCGAAAAAACCGTGACCATCGAAGCCGGCTCGGGACACTACGTGTTCGAATTGACGGGCCGCTGAAAAGCGAAAATGTTATCATCCGAATCTCATGGCTGAGTATTCTATTGGTGTCGATCTGGGCGGCACGAACTTGCGTGCCGCGGTCATTGACCGTTCCGGTAAAATTCTCGAGAAGATCTCCGCGCCCACCAACATGCCCGAAGGCCGCGAGGCTGTGGTGTCGAGCATCGTGGGCGCCATCGGCAAGTTACGCGACAAGTACGGCAGCGATTCGCTCGCCGGCATCGGCGTCGCGGTTCCGGGCTTCATTTTGATGGAGCCGGGCGTGATTGTCGGCTCGAATAATCTGGCCGCGCTCGAAGACTATCCCATTCGCGACGACATCAGCCGCCGCTTGGGCACGAAGGTCATTCTCGAAAACGATGCCAACGCCGCGGCCATGGGCGAGAAGTGGATGGGCGCCGGACGCGACGTCGAGGATCTGGTGCTGCTTACGCTCGGGACCGGCATCGGCGGCGGCATCATCTCCGGCGGACGTGTGTTGCACGGCCACGTCGGCATGGCCGGCGAAATCGGGCACATGACCGTGGACCCGGTGGGCAACCCATGCGGCTGCGGCAACGTCGGATGTTTGGAAAAGCACGCGTCGGCCACCGCCGTAGTGGCGATGGCGAAGCTGCTGCACGTTGGTGACGACCGCGAGGAGATTACCTCGGAATACGTTTGCCGTATGGCGGTCGCGGGTGATGCCAAGGCCCGGATGGTGTTCGATTGCATGGGCCACGCGCTCGGTGTAGCGATCGCCACGCTGGTCAACATTTTCAATTTCCCGCTGTACCTGATGAGCGGCGGTGTGCTGCCGGCGTGGGAGTTTTTCATGCCCGCGCTGCTGGCCGAAGTCGAGCGCCGCTCATTTACGTATCGCAACGCGAAGACGCGCATCGAAAAAGCAGTACTGGGCAACGAAGCGGGCCTGTACGGAGCCGCTTACTTACCGTTCATCGAGTGAGGACATCGCGCTATGTATTGGATGGGCATCGATATCGGCACGGGTGGAACCCGCGCCCTGCTGGTGGATGAAAAAGGCTCGGTCAAGGCCGGATTCACGGCGCCGCATGAGGACATGCGGATGGAGCGCCCCATGTGGGCCGAGCAGCGTCCCGAAAACTGGTGGGACGCCGCGCAGGCCGCCATTCAAGGTGTGCTCAAGCAAGCCAAGGTGACCGGCAAGCAGGTGAAAGGCATCGGCCTGTCGGGCCAGATGCACGGCCTGGTGATGCTCGACGAGAACAACGCGGTCATACGGCCCGCGCTCATCTGGTGTGATCAGCGCAGCCAGCCGCAGGTGGACCACATCAATAACGTGGTCGGCAAGGCCAACGTGCTGGCCTTCATCGCCAATCCCGTGCTCACCGGATTCACGCTGCCCAAGCTGCTGTGGGTGCGCGACAACGAGCCGAAGCACTACGCGCGTTTGCGTAAAATGCTTCTGCCGAAGGACTACATTCGCTTCAAGCTCACCGGCGAATACGCCAGCGAAGTGTCGGACGCGAGCGGCACCGCGCTGTTCGACGTCGTGCTGCGGCGCTGGTCCACGAAGATGGCGGAGCGTCTCGGCATCGATAGTTCCATTCTGCCGAAGGTGTACGAATCGAGCGAGATCACCGGTGAGGTGACCGCCGAAATCGCCGCGTTGACCGGTCTCGAAGCCGGCACGCCGGTGGTGGGCGGAGGCGGAGATCAGGCCGCGAGCGCTGTGGGCAACGGCATCGTCGAGCCCGGAATTGTCTCGTGCACGCTCGGTACCTCGGGCGTGGTGTTCGCGCACATGGATCGCGCCAACTACGATCCGGCCGGCCGCGTGCACACTTTCTGCCACGCGGTGAAGGATGCCTGGCATGTGATGGGTGTCACGCAGGGCGCGGGCTTGAGCTTGCAGTGGTTCCGCAATCAACTGGCGCCGGGCGTCGATTACGACGCACTCACCGCCGAAGCTGCCGCGTCCCCCGTCGGCGCGCAAGGTTTGTTCTGGCTGCCTTACCTGATGGGCGAACGCACGCCGCATCTGGATGCCACCGCGCGCGGCGGTTGGATCGGACTCACCGCCAAGCACACGCGCGGCGATCTGATTCGCGCGCTGCTCGAAGGCGTCAGTTACAGCCAGAAGGATTGCCTGGACGTGATCGAAGGTTTGGGCGTCGAAGCCGGCTCCGTGCGCGCTTCCGGCGGCGGCGCGCGCAGCCCGTTCTGGCGGCGTTTGCTGGCCGACATTCTGGGCAAGAAGGTGGTCACGCTCGAATCGCAGGAAGGCTCGGCTTACGGTGCGGCGCTGCTCGCCACCGTGGGCACGGGCGCCTATGCCTCGGTTCCGGAAGTCTGCCGCGCGGTGGTGAAGGAAGTGGATTCGGTGATGCCGCGTCCGCACGAATCGCAGCTCTACACGCGCGGTCACGAAGTCTACCGGCAACTGTATCCGACTTTGAAGCCCGTGTACCGTTTGATCGGGAGCCTGGCGTAACGGCACCGGCGGGACAGGCCAAAAACGATCGTGTTCATCGAGCGCATCGTGATGAAGGGCAGTCTCTGGATTCTGTTGGCGGTGGGAATGATGGCGGGATGCGCCAGGCAATCCGATGTCTGGCGCATTTCAGATTCACCCGACGGGCGCTCGCGAGCTGCGGTGGAACGGTATTCCAGCCTCGCGAATTGGATCCATTTGCGACCCCGGGTCGAACTGGTGACTCCAGCCGGGAGGACGTTCCTCTATCCCCACGAATTGAATCCGGCATGGGACTTTCGCGTCGACTATCCCTTTCAGTTTGCGGAACTCGCATGGTCATCCGACTCGAAGGTGATTGCCGTCCTGGTGGTTGGACCTCCTATTAAGCATCCTCTCCAAAGGATATGGTTCGCTTACGACGTGGAGCGGCAAAGAGTGGTCGATCCGTCGGTGATGATCAAGCCCATGCAGGATACCATCCGTGCGAACTACGGCGAGCACGAAAACCCTAGTGACAGGGACCGGCGGCGGATAACCGCCCCGACCTGGGCTGATCGGTTAGCACTCGATCTTCTACGCGGGAGATACGCCGAGGAAGCCCGGCTCCTGGAGTCCGATCCGTTCGCTTGGACTGCCACAGACGACGCAAGACATGTGTTCATTGCACGGTTGTACAAGCCTGGTACGGATCTGAGCACGCCTCGTTATGCCCCTGAGCCGCTTAGGCCGTTCTGGACCGGTAGCGATGGACGGCAGCGGTAATCGCCGGGTTGTGATGGGACGCTCCCTCGCGCGTGGGGCGAGGCCCTGCTGGTATTGTGGGAGAGACTCCTGATTGTCCAGCGCGGACGCGAAGTCTCGATGCGGAGAGCGGGGCACGCACGGAGAAAGGAAATCCTCATGAACGATCGTCTGACGCGTAGATACTTCTTCTTGACAGCCGCCGTGCTGCCTGCCGGTGCAGCTTCGCTTAAACGCGCCGGATACAAATCGCCCAATGAGAAACTGAACATCGCCGGCATCGGTGTTGGCGGCAAAGGCTACGGCGACGTCAACTCCTGCGCGATCACCGAGAACATCGTCGCGCTGTGCGATCCCGATGATGTCCGGGCCGCCAAGACATTCGACCGCTACCCGAAGGCCACGCGCTACAAGGATTTCCGCCGGATGCTCGACAAGGAGAAGGGCATCGACGCGGTGGTGATCGCCGCTCCCGATCATATTCACGGCATGGCCGCCGCTTGGGCCATCGAGCGCGGACTGCACGTCTACGTGCAGAAGCCTATGACGCGCACCATTTGGGAAGCGCGCATGCTCACCGAGATGGCGCGCAAGCACAAGGTCGCCACGCAGATGGGCAACCAGGGGCATTCGAACGTCGGCACGCGTCAACTCTGCGAAATGATCTGGGCCGGCGAAATCGGTGCCGTACGCGAGGTGCATGCCTGGAGCGACCGCCCCATCTGGCCGCAAGGCATCGACGCACCGCTTCCGGCGGAGCC
>CAZDIZ010000009.1:55372-63132 GCA_964505625.1 uncultured Solibacteraceae bacterium
AAGAGCGTCACTCGTTTCGAATTCCCGGCTCGGCCCAACATGCCGCCCGTTACGCTCTACTGGTACGACGGCGGTTTGCTCCCCGCGCGTCCCGCAGGCATCGGGCCGGATGTGAAGCTGGGCGACGGAGGCAACGGCTCGCTGTTCATCGGCGAGAAGGGCATCATCACGACGGGTACCTATGGCGAAAAGACCCGCCTGCTTCCCGATGAAAAGATGACGGAATACAAATTTCCGGACCCGCTGTTGACGCGTTCGCCCGGTCACTATCGCGATTGGATCCGCGCGGCCAAGGGCGGGCAGGCGGCCTGCTCAAACTTCGACTACGCCGGTCCGTTCACCGAATGGGTGCTGCTCGGCACGCTCGCCGTGCGTTTCGAAGGCAAACTCGAGTGGGACTCGGCGCGCATGAAGGTCACCAACGTGCCCGCGGCCAACGCGTTCGTCAAGCCGCGCTATCGTAAGGGCTGGAAGATCTGAAGTCCGAAAAGGGGTCAGGCCCTTTTTCGGCATTCCTCGGGACTTCTGGATGGATACTGCTCCACTCTATTGCGACGTAAGTCTGCCGGTCCCCATGGACCAGCCGTTTACTTACTCGCTTGTCGAAACGCTGCGTCATCGTGTGAAACCGGGCTGCCGTGTGCTGGTGCCGTTCACCACGCGCAAGTTGGTCGGGGTGGTGCTGCGCTGCCATGACGAGCGGCCGTCGGCGAAGCCTCGTGAAGTGCTGCGGCTGCTCGATGAAGAGCCGGTACTCGACGCTGAACTGCTCGCGCTGGGCCGCTGGATGGCGGATTACTACTGCGCGCCGCTTGGTGAAGCACTCCGCATCATGACGCCGCTCACCGGCGAGATTCGCCGCAGCCACGTCTACACGCTGACCGACTCCGGCCGCGACATCGTGCGCCAACTCGTGCTGGGCGAAGGCGAGGAAGATCCGTCGTTGAAGATCCTGCGGCTGCTCGAATCGCGGCCGCTCTCGGCGTCGTATTTGAAAAAAGGCATCACGGACGCGACGCGTGTGCTGCGCGCGCTCGAAAAGAAAGGCATGGTAGCGGTCGAGGACCGTCACGAAGATCGCGATCCACTGCGCGCGCCCGCCACCAAGCTGCGCGTTGAATTCATCGAACGCGCCGAAGGCGCGAAACTGCGCAAACCCGAACGCGAATTGATGGCGTACCTGGAACTGCACCCGGGCGCGCACAACCTGGCCGAAGTAGAGACGCTGGTGCCCAATGCCTCGTCCGCCGCGCGTAGTCTCGCTCGACGGCAGTTGTTGTCGCTCAAGCCTGAACCGGTCGCGATCACTGCTGAGCGCTACTGGCCTACGCGCACGCTCAATCCGCATCAGCTCGACGCCTACCAGAAGATTCGCGCGAGCGTCGAAGCGCGTCAGTTCGAAACTTTTCTTCTTTACGGTGTGACCGGTTCGGGTAAGACCGAAGTATACATGCGCGCCATCGACGCTGCGCTGGCTCTGGGACGTGGCGCACTGCTGCTGGTGCCTGAAATCGCGCTCACGCCGGCTGTGGCCGCGCAGTTTGTCGATCACTTTGGCGACCGCGTGGCGATTCTGCATTCGGCCTTCACCGATTCCGAGCGCGCCACGCAATGGCGACGCATTCGCAACGGAGAGGCCGGCGTGGTAGTGGGCACGCGCAGCGGCGTGTTCGCGCCGGTGCGCGATTTAGGGTTGATCGTGGTCGACGAAGAGCACGACGGTAGCTACAAGCAGGAGGAAACGCCGCGCTACAACGGACGCGATCTCGCGATCGTGCGCGCACGCGCGGCCGGCGCCACCGTAGTGCTCGGTTCGGCCACGCCGAGTCTCGAATCGCGTTACAACGCGGCGCGCGACAAGTACAAACTCATCGAACTGCCCGAGCGCATCGAGCGTCGGCCCATGCCCGTGGTGGAACTGATCGACATGCGCGTCGAGTTTCTCGAAACGCGCCGCCAGGCCACGTTTTCGCGGCGTTTGCTCGAGGCCATCCGCGAACGGCTGGAGGCGAACGAACAGGTGATGCTGCTGCTCAACCGCCGCGGTTTTTCAAGCTTCGTCACCTGCCGCTCCTGCGGCGAGCGCGTGCAATGCGCCAACTGCTCGCTCACGCTCACCTATCACCGGCGCGACAAGCGGCTGCTGTGTCACGTTTGCGGCTACGCCGAGCGCGTGCCGAAAGTCTGCCCCAAGTGCGAGAGCGAGCATATACAGTTCGTCGGAACAGGGTCCGAACGCGTCGAAGAAGAACTACATCAGGCGTTCCCGCACGCGCGCATCGCGCGCATGGACCGCGACACGGTCACCGGCCGCCGCCACTACGAAACCATCCTGCACTCGTTCCGCGAGCACGAATACGACATTCTGGTGGGCACGCAGATGATCGCCAAAGGCCACGATATTCCCAACGTGACGCTGGTGGGCGTGGTCAGCGGTGACATCGGTCTCGGCGTGCAGGATTTCCGCGCCGCCGAGCGGACCTTCCAATTACTTACGCAGGTGGCCGGCCGCGCCGGCCGCGGCGACATTCCCGGCATGGTCTACATACAGACCGTCAATCCGGATCACTACGCCATCCGTTTCGCATCGTTGCAGGACTATCCAACCTTCTACGAAAAGGAACTGCAATTCCGCCGCTTGATGCGCTACCCGCCGTTCAGCGCGCTGGCCAATGTGCTGGTGCGTGCGGCCAAAATCGAAGACGCGCTCGCTATGAGCCGCGAGGTCGGCAACTTCCTCACGCCCGCGCCCGAAAACGTGAAGGTGCTGGGGCCGGCCGAAGCGCCGGTGCCGAAGCTGAAAAGCGAATACCGCTATCAACTGCTGATCAAAGCCGCGTCGCGCGCCAAGCTGAGCGAGATCCTGCACAACCTGCGCCGCTTCGCTCTCGACCGTGGTTGGAGCCCCACCTCACTTGTCATTGACGTTGATCCGCAGAGTCTGATGTAATCGAGCGCGATGGCGGGCGTCGAGCCAGTAGAACACAATCTGCGTCACGCCATGAGTGCGTTCGCCGCCGCCACCGGCGTGGGTGAATGCCGCCAGATGCCCGGGTTGCTGATTGCCAGCGCCGGCATCGACTGTGCGGTGTTTAACGCCGCGCTGCTCATGCCGCCCGCCGCCGCCAACGTCAGCGAATTCGAACGCCGCCTGCTTTCGGCCGCCGTGCACTTTCAGGCGCGAGGGCTGCCGTGGTCGTTTTGGCTTTGCGAAGATTTACTGGAGAGCAAAGCGCGGCGCGAAGCCGAGAAGATCCTCGCACGTTGTGGTCTGGCCGGCATCTCGACTTGTCCGGGAATGGTGGCGGGACGCCTCATGCCAACGGGCGAGGCCGCGCTCGATATTCGTTTCCAGCCCACCACCGATCTTGCGACACGCACCGCGTTCTGTCACGTGATGGCGGCGTCCTTTGCGCTTCCTTTCGAAATCGCACGTGCCATCTACGGCGGCGAGCGCGTCTGGAACGCGGGATTTCAGGGGTGGGTCGGCTACGTGAATGACGATGCCGTAACGACGGCGGCCGTGGTTCCCAGCGGCGATGTCCTGGGCGTATACGCGGTGGCGACGCTGCCCGCGTGGCGCCGGCGCGGTTACGCCGAAGCGGTCACGCGGCACGCGCTCGAGCAGGCGCGCCTTGCAACGGGCATCGAGCGCAGCGTGCTGCAAGCGACAAAAGCCGGGCTGGCGCTCTATCGAAAGATGGGCTACCGCCAGACGACCACGGTTACCGTCTACCAATCCCTTTGACCCGCTACACTATTGGATTCGGCGTTCATGGAGAGAGTCCCGTATCAAGTGACCGGAACCGCGGCGGCCTATGACGGCATCGAACGGCTGCCGGTGGCCGTTCTGCTCGACAACGTGCGCAGCATGTACAACGTTGGAGCATTCTTCCGCACCGCCGACGCGGTGGCCGCGGACATGCTCTGTCTGGCCGGCATCACAGCCCATCCACCGAAGAGCGGCATCACGAAGACGGCGCTCGGAGCCGAAGAGCGCGTGCGTTGGGAACACTCTTGGGACGCGGTCGAGCTGGCCACGCGGCTACGTGAACGAGGTTTCGAACTCGCGGCAGTGGAAACGTCGCTCCACGCGGTGGACCTGTTCGACTGGGTGCCGCGCTTCCCCGTCGCCATCCTGTTCGGCAATGAAGTGGAAGGCCTTAATCCTCAACTGGCCGAAATGGCCGATGTCCACGTACGCATCCCGATGTTGGGCGTGAAACACTCGCTCAACGTAGCCACCGCCGGAGGCGTCGTACTCTACGAACTCCTCCGCAAGTACCGCGCTTCCTTCGGCGCTACCGGGCCGTTGCGCGCTTCGCCGCCCCCGGCATATAATCAGATTTGATGCATTTGGCCATCGCCAGCTCGTTTAGCTACTATTACTGGCGATTTACGTCTGCTCGCTAAGAGTGGCGTTGGTCCAAAGGGCATCCTAGAAAATTCAGGCCGACCAACCCACTCGCCAAGAGTGGGTTTTTTGTTTTTGTACGGCCGGATAAAGGGGGCACTACCATGATCGTTTCCATACGGCTGCACGCAACGCGCGAAGAGATCGACGAAGTTTGCGACCGGATTCGAGAGTTTGGTTACAAAGTCCATTCCATAGAGGGCGAGGAGCGCGTGGTGATCGGAGCGGTGGGCCTGGGAGATGTCACCCCGTGCCTGGAGTCGCTCGAAGCCATGCCACAGGTTGAAAAGGCCGTCCGCATCTCGGCGCCGTACAAATTCGTAAGCCGCGAGTTCCGTTCGAACAAGAGCCAGATTCGCGCTAACGGCACGTTGATCGGCGGCGATGAGTTCGTGGTGATCGCCGGCCCGTGCTCGGTTGAAAACGAGAAGCAGATTATGGAGACCGCGGAGGCCGTGGCGGCCGCCGGCGCCAAGCTGCTGCGCGGCGGCGCGTTCAAGCCGCGCACGTCGCCTTATGATTTCCAGGGCCTTGAGGAAGAGGGCCTCAAGCTGTTGCGCAAGGCCAAGGAAGCCACCGGACTGGCCATCGTCACCGAACTGATGTCGGACAGCGACATCGAAATGGTCGCCGAATACTCCGACATCATTCAGATCGGCGCCCGCAACATGCAGAACTTCGCGCTGCTCAAGGCCGTGGGGCGCGCCGGACGGCCCATTGTGCTTAAGCGCGGCATGAGCTCCACCATTCGCGAATTGTTGATGTCGGCCGAATACATCGTGGCGCACGGCAACCCGAACGTCGTCCTGTGCGAGCGCGGCATACGCACCTTCGAAACCGAAACCCGCAACACCTGCGACATTGCCGCCGTGCCCGTGCTCAATGAGTTGACGCACCTACCGGTGCTGGTGGACCCGAGTCACGCCGCCGGCAAGCGCAGCATCGTCCCGGCGCTTACGCGCGCCGCGGTTGCGATCGGCGCCGACGGTGTCATCATCGAAGTCCATCCGCATCCGGAGAAGGCGTTCAGCGACGGCGCGCAATCGCTCACCATTCCGCAATTCCGCGACCTGATGCGCGATCTCAAGCCGTATATCGATGTTTGGAAGCAGAGCCGGGTCGCCGACGCCTCGCCTTCGGTGTAACCTGAACGTATTGTGAGATACCGATTTTCTCCGTGGTGGCTGGTGGCGCTGCTGGTCACCGCCTGCGTGGCGATTGTCGCCGTTGCGACCTTTATGCGTTCGCGCGCGGTGGAACGCACCGCCGAACGCCTGCTGCGATCGGCGAACCCGGACGCGGTGGTTGTCTACATCGATTTCGATGCGCTGCGGCGCGCAGGTGCGCTCGATGCTATCGCGGGCAACCGTGTCACCGAAGAGCCGGAATACAAACTGTTCGTCCAACAGAGCGGCTTCGACTATCGTGTGGATCTGGATAACGCCGCCGTGGCGCTGCAGGACGGAGAGATGCTGGCGCTGGTTCGTGGGCGCTTCCAGTGGCGCACGTTGCGCGACTACGTCGCCGAGCAGCGGGGCGAGTGCCGCAACACTTTCTGCCGCATGCAGGGCAGCCAGCCGAATCGCAGCATTTCCTTTTTCCCGCTGCGTTCGGACCTGATGGGCCTTGCTGTTGGTCCAGACGAGTGGCTCGCCAGCAAGCTCCAGGCCAAGCGTAGCGGACCGTTGCCGTTCGCGATTCCGGATCGCCCAGTGTGGGTGCACATCCCCGGCAGCGTTCTTCGCAAAGAGCACGAGTTGCCGGCGGGCGCGCGATTGTTTGCCAAGGCGATGCAGGATTCCGAGGATGTCACGTTCTCGCTCGGCCGTGACAATCTCTCGTTCGGCGCCTGGCTCGATGCCACCTGCCCGACGCCCGCCGCCGCTTCAGTACTTGTTACGCAACTGCAGGGTGTCACGGCGCTGCTGCGCGACCTGTTGGCCAAGGAAGGTAAGAGCGCCAATCCGCGCGACCTGAGCGGTGTGCTGGTGGGCGGCACCTTCCAGGTTGACGGGCGTGTGGTGCGCGGGCATTGGACAGTTCCTCGCGAATTTCTGGAAGCTCTCGCCGGAGGGGCGTTGTAAGACATGTCCCTGGCGATTCGCGGCGGCGTTCTGTGCGCCGGCAATATGGTGTACGACGTTCTGGTCCGCCCCGTCGACGCGGTTGTGTTTGACACCACCACATGGGTGGAATCGGTCGAGCCGAACCTGGGTGGCAATGGCGCAAGTACGGCGACGGCGCTGGGCGTGCTCGGCGTGCCGGTGCGCTTGGTGGCTTGGACGGGCCGCGATGCGTTCGGCGATTTTCTGGTGGCGAAGCTCGACTCTGCCGGTGTCGATACTTCGCACGTAGTGCGCTGCGAAGCCGCGACGGCGACCACGATCGCGCTGGTGGACAGCGCGGGCCGCCGAGCGTTTCTTCACCGGCCCGGTGCGAGCGCGGTAGCCTTTCCGGAGCCGCTAGAGCTCTCGCCTGATCTCATCGCGGATGCGACGCATCTGCATGTCGCCAATCCTTACGGTGTTCCTAACCTGCGGCGATTCGCGGCGGAGTTGCTTCGCGACGCCCGCGGGGCGGGCTTGACCACCTCACTCGACACGGGATGGGATTCGCGCGGCGAGTGGATGAAAGTGCTCGCGCCGTGCCTGGATCGACTCGACGTACTCTTCGCGAATCAGCAGGAGGCGTGTACGCTCACGTCGGCTGCCGAATACATCGAAGCTGGCCGGTACTTGCGAGCAAAGGGTGTACGCACTGTAGTGGTGAAACTCGGTGGAGACGGTTGCGCCGTCTTCACAGACGAAGCCGAATTCGTTGAACCCGCGTTCGCGGTCAAGGCCATCGATACGACGGGCGCCGGCGACTGTTTCGCCGCGGGATTTCTGGCGGCGCTGCATCGTGGAGCCAACTGGCGCGAAGCCGCCCAATTCGCCAACGCCGTGGGAGCGCTAAACGTGCAGAGCTTGGGAGCCACGTCAGGCGTACGCAGCTATCAGGAAACGGTTGAGTGGGCCGCCGCCACCTCGCGCCGTTAATTCAGGAACAACGAACGGTACAACGTGTCGCGCTGCTTGGGAATGAACCCTGCGTCGCGAATCAGCCTTCGCAGGTCTTCCTCCGCTGCGCAATGATGCGCGCCGGCGGCCGACACCACGTTCTCTTCGATCATCGTGCTACCCACATCGTTGGCGCCGAAGCGCAACCCGATCTGACAGGTCTTCAATCCTTGCGTCACCCATGAAGACTGTATGTTCACGATGTTATCGAGATACAGCCGAGCGATGGCCAGCGTCTTCAGGTACTCGACGGCCGTGGCTTCGTCCTGCACCGAACGTCCCAGCGA
>CAZDIZ010000009.1:63232-68159 GCA_964505625.1 uncultured Solibacteraceae bacterium
CCGCCCGGAATTGAATCCAGCCCCGCGTCGCGCAAGCGCGCGATGGTATCGCGAAGTGAGAGCCCGCTTACTTCGGCGATGTTCAGAACCTCGGGCGATGAGAAGCAGTGCAGATGAATCCGGAAGCGCTCCTTGATCGACCGCAGCAGGTCCTCATACCATTCGATCTTCAGTTCCGGGTGCAGCCCGCCCTGCATCAACACACCGGTGCCGCCCAGTTCGATGGTCTCGCGGATCTTCTCCCAGATGGTCTCTTTCGGCAGCACGTAGCCTTCGGCGTGTCCCAATGGACGGTAGAAGGCGCAGAAGGTGCAGTACTCGGTGCAGAAGTTGGTGTAGTTGATGTTGCGGTCGATGATGTAGGTGACGACGCCTTCCGGGTGATGGCGCCGGCGCACGGTGTCGGCCGCCATGCCGGTCCCAATCAGGTCGTCGCTTCGAAACAGATCGATGGCTTGCTGGCGTGTCATCTAGATTGTCGCGGCCAGCTTCAGGAACTGCTCGAGTCCTTCGTACTCCCGCGCGGTCAATTCATTGACGATGTAGCGGGCAAAGTACTCGCGCACGAATTCCCTGCTGAACCCCCTTGGTTCACTTTCGCACACTACGATGTCTTCGATGTGTTCCAGGCCAAAACGGGCCGAATCGCGGAATGCCTGCACGACGTCCGGCGTTACCACTTCCTTGCGGCCGGCCCAGACGGCGAAAACCATTGGGAGACCGGTCATGCGCGTCCATTCCTCGCCCAGGTCGAGCGCGATGTGGGGAGCCTGGCGCGGATCGATGCGCAGCGCCGGATCTCCAATGACCAATCCCGCGTCCGCCGCTTCGAGCATCGTGGGAAGGTCCGGGCGCATGGTGATGCACTCAGGCGTGATGCCGTAAGCGTCGCGCAGCACGATCCGCGCCAGTACCACGCTGGTCCGGCTGCTCGCATCCAGCGCCAGCTTCCGGATTGACCTAATTGGTACTTTGGAGACGAGCAGAATGCTGCGGACCGCTCCACGCGCGGCAATACCCGCGCCCCGGATGATCTCAAGCCCCAGTTCCGGCAGTACCGCCGACGGCACAATACCGATGTCGGCCTGATTCGCGGCCAGACGGCGCGCACAATCCGCCGGAATGTCGAAACTTAGGTCGAAGAGATCCTTTTGGGCTCCGTGGAGCATACCCCAAACTAGTGGGACTGTATTGAGGTAACTGACCGCGCTCACGCGGCGTCGAAAAGGAGAGAATTCGTTGCGATTCAAGCAACAAGTTTATCATTGGGATCGGGTGATCGCCCCGTTTACGCGCTACCCGCACCCATGCTAAGGTTCAAGAAGAGCGTATCCCGCGCGCGCTCACCTATAAGCCCATGAAAAAACTGCGACTTGCCGTCATTTTTTCGATTCTGATCCTGGCCGCCGGCCTGCTAACGGCCGACACCACTTTCAATCCCAATCCTTCGCGTATCGTGGGACATCCGCAACTCACTTTGTTGTCGTCGGCCCCCAACCTGGTCGAAGGCCGTGAATTCAACGCCCCGCAGGGTATTGCCGCCGATACCAGCGTGACCCCGCCGATCCTTTACGTGGTCGATACGAACAACAATCGCATTCTGGCGTGGCGCAACGCGGCGACGTTTGCCAGCGGCGCCACCGCGGACTTGGTGATCGGACAGGCCAACAAATACGCAACCAGCGCGTGGGGGCCAGGGACAACCGTGAGCACGGGCATGTCCTACCCGACGGGCGCGGTGGTCGACGGTAAGGGCAACCTCTATGTGGCCGATAACGGCAACAACCGTATTCTGCGCTTCCCGAAGCCTTTCGAGCAGCCCGCCGATTCGATTCTTCCGGACATGGTGATCGGTCAGAAGACCTTCAGCGCCAGTGCTTCCAACCAGGGCTTGTCGCTGCCGACAGCGAAGACCCTTTCGCTGTACGTCAATGGCAACGTCTATCGCAGCGGTCTGGCATTCGACGCTTCCGGGAATCTTTATACGTCCGATCCCGGCAATCATCGTGTGCTTCGTTATCCGGCCGCGTTTCTGGACCTTGGTTCCAATGAACCGGTGGCGGATTTGGTATTAGGGCAGGCGACTTTCGAGTCCAAGGCCACCCAGGTCACCAACAGCGACCGGACTTCCAAGACCGGCTTGGCGACACCCGCCGGCGTGGCGTTGGATCAGGCGGGCCGCTTGTTTGTTTGTGACACGCTCAATCGAGTCGTAGTGTACGCACCGCCGTTCTCCAACGGGAAAGCGGCGTCGCGCATCATGGGAGTAGTGCCCAATTCCTACACTGCCAGCGACATCAGCCTGGGGACGGTGGTCAGCAGCTATTTCTATCCGCCGGAAGGCGTGTTCACCATCGGCAACGTGCCGTTTGTATTGGACACCTTCAACAACCGCATCATGCGTTTCCCGGCGTTCGATACGTGGGCGGCGGAAACCTCCACCGTGATTTCGCCCTCGGCCAATGGTGTGATCGGACAGATCGACTATACTTCCAACGGGTTCAATCGCGGCCTGACCGAGCCTACCGCTTTCACGCTGGGTGGTCCGATAGCCGCAGTCTTTGCGGGCGGTATGTTGTTCGTCGCCGACTCGAGCAACCATCGCGTGCTGGTTTATGGCGACCCCAGCACATCGAGCGATTTGCCCAGTTTCGGCGCGCAGCGTGTGCTGGGACAGGACGGTTTTCAGTTCAATACGGTGAATCTGATCGAGGGCCGGGAATTCCGCTTCACTTCGGCGGGCGCCCTCGCAGTGGATAACACCTCCGATCCGCCGCGGCTTTATATTTCCGACGCTGGCAATAACCGCATTCTCGGATTTAAGGACGCCCGCAAAGTGCGGCCGGGGCAGAAGGCCGATCTGGTGATCGGCCAGGGCACCGACGATTCCCGCTTCCAGCGTTCGCTGATCAACTATCCAGCCAACGATTCCACTAAGCCGAACCAGTCCGGACTCAATTCCCCCATGGGAATCGCGGTGGATTCGACCGGGAACCTGTGGGTCGCCGACTACGCTAATGGCCGGGTTCTGCGCTTCCCGCGCCCGTTCGACGCGCAGCAGCAGGTTGCCGACATAGTGCTCGGCCAGACCAGTTTCACCAGCCAGTTGACCGATGCCACCATCCGCACCATGGCCCGTCCGTTCGGTTTGGCGTTTTCGGCCGACGGTCACCTGGCGGTCTCCGACTTGGCGCACAACCGCGTGTTGCTATTCCAGAAAGATGCCACCAAAGGGTTCACCAGTGGGCAATCCGCCTGGAAGATTTACGGACAGAGCGATTCGACCAGCATCAGTTCCGGGTCGACCATGAGCAAGCTGAACGCGCCTCGTGGTATCGCCATCGACACGGGCGACCGCTTGTATGTTTGTGACACTTCCAACGGGCGCGTTTCCATTTTCGGACCCATCTTCCAGCAACCGCAGTACGGCGCCACGGCTGCCGATTCCATCAAGAGTCTCAGCAATCCGCAGGGCGTATTTGTGAGTCCGTCGACGGGCGCCATCTGGATTGCCGAACCGGGCCAGACGCAAGTGCGCCGCTGGCCGAACTTTGACGACCTGGTGGGTGCCGGATACGCCAGCAACGCTTACGTGTATGCCGCCTATCCGACTGCGGTGAGCATGGACGGATTCGGGAATCTGCTGGTGGCGGAAACCACCAACCGCGTGGACTTCTTTTTCCCCGCGCTTTACGTCACTAACGCCGCCAGCGGCAAGTCGCGTGTAACGCCCGGCATGATCGGTTCCTTGTGGCCGGCCGGCAACGCGTACGGTAGCGTGACTCAGAGCTTCAACGAACTGCCGACTCCGCTGCCGCTGCCCACCACGCTCTCCGACTTGCAGGTGCTGGTGAACGACTCGCCCGCGCCGCTGTTCTTCGTCTCGCCCGGGCAGATCAACTTCCAGGTGCCTTCCACCATCTCCAACTCGGGCACCATCGAAGTGCAGGTGGTGCGTCCTTCCAAGGATCAGATTCTCGGCGCCTCCACGGTGAACGTCGAGCTATCGTCGCCCGGTCTGTTTACCAACGACGGCACCGGAGGTGGCCAGGTGGCGGCGTTGAACCAGGACAACTCACGCAACTCCTCGTCCAATCCGGCGGTCAAGAACACCGTCGTTCAAATCTTCGGTACAGGTCCCGGATACGTACCAAATTCTCCGGCCGACGGAACGTTGGTCAGCGGTTTGTATCCCACCGAGAGCAAACCGCAGGTGTGGATGGAATCCAGCTACGTTTCCGCCGACAACGTCGAGTTCTCCGGCTTGGCGCCGGGACTGGTCGGTGTCTGGCAGATCAACGTGAGGATTCCGGAGAAGCTGGCACCTATCAAGCCCAACGAGGTGCCGGTCTTCATCGAGTACCGTTCGCGGCGCAGCCTGGAACAAGGCATGAAGGTGACCACCATCGCGGTGAAACCGTAGGCGGCCGTGCACGGCCCCGTGGCATTAGAATGTGTTCATGTTTCGTAATGCCGTGGGTTTTCTCGCAGCCTGTGTGGTTGCCTGCTGTGCAGCGCCGCGTCCCGGCGCCGTGGAGAGCGTCTACGGGCGCCTGACGACGGACGCGCGCACGTACAAGCCGCTCGACAAAGTGACGGTGCGTGTTGAAGGGCGCGCTCCGGGCGACACCAGTTGCCGCATCAAGGTCGCGGACCCGAATCAGCGCGTGTACTTCGAAGCGGATGTTACGCTCATCGCGAATCGGGGCGAAACCAGCTTTCTTGCGGGTGGCCCGCTCGGCGCGCACTACATCTATCTCTGGTTCCCCGGCGAGAAACGCTATAGCCGCTACCGCAATTTCCAGCTAGAAGCCGAAACCGCCATCGAATCCGGCGACGCGGAAATCGACGGCCTCTATCCGCTCACGCGCGAAGCCATGCGGCTTGGCCGGCGGCAATACGAATCCAGCCGGGGCCGCTTCGTGGG
>CAZDIZ010000010.1:0-2613 GCA_964505625.1 uncultured Solibacteraceae bacterium
CTCACGGTGGGCATCGGGCGTGTGAAAGAGCCGTGGCTCACGGAATTGATCGGGCGCCTGGGCTTCGACCTGCTGTGGCTCGATCTGGAACACCGTGCGTGGGGCTATGACGCGATCGATCCGATTTCGCTCGCGTGCCGCGCCACCGGCATGGATCTGATGGTTCGCATCCGCAAAAGCGGCTACGACGCTCCCATGCGCGCGCTCGAGTTTGGCGCCAATGGCATCATGGTTCCGCATTGCCGCAGCGCCGCCGAAGCGCGGCAGTGGGTGGAGTGGGTGCGCTTTCCACCGGTCGGCAAACGTGGCTTCGACGGTGTCGGCGCGGATGCTGATCACGGTATGGCATCGCCGCTCGACCACTTGAAGCAAGGCAACGAGGAAGTGTTTCTAGCATTGCAGATCGAGGATGCCGAAGCGCTCGATGTAGTGGAAGACATCGCCGCCGTGCCGGGCTTCGACCTGTTGTTTGTCGGCCCCGCGGATTTGAGCGTCAGCCTGGGCGTTCCGTTCCAGTTCGATCATCCGAAACTGGAGGATGCTTACAAGCGCGTCGACGCTGCTGTGCGCAAACACGGCAAATGGTGGGGCACCACATCGGGTACTCCGGAGGTCGCGCAGAAAGCGTTGGATCGCGGCGCGCGCATGGTCACCGCAGGCAGCGACCACGGCATGTTGATGCTCGGGTTCCAGAAATCCTTTCAGGAATTCAGCCGCATTCAAGTGAAGCCATGAGCCGCGCGGAGGCGTTCTCGCCACGCTACAAGTGGCAACTGCTGTCGTATCTGGTTGTAGTGGCGATGGTCAATTACGCCGACCGCACGGCCATCTCCGCCGTGTTCCCGTTGCTGGGCGCGGAATTGGGAATGTCGGACGTGGCGCTGGCCGCGCTCGGTTCGTTTTTTCTGTGGAGCTACGCAGCGGGATCGCCCTTCGCCGGTGTGCTGGCCGACCGCTTTTCGCGCAGCCGCCTGGTGCTGCTGAGTCTGGTGGGCTGGAGTCTGGTGACCATCTGGACCGGCTTCTCGCGCAGCGCGACGGAACTGCTGATCACACGCGTGTTGTTGGGCGTGACCGAATGCGCGTATCTGCCCGCGGCGTTGGCGCTGCTCGCGGATCATCACGGGCCCGAGACGCGCGCCACGGCCGTGGGACTGCATCTGGCCGGTTTGAATTTTGGATTGATCGCCGGCGGCACGCTGGCCGGATACTTGGGCGACCACCTGGGCTGGCGGCCGAGCTTTTATGTGCTCGGCGTGGCCGGTCTTCTTCTGGCGTTGATCGGCTGGTTTATCTTGCGCGACCGCCCGCGTGAAGCGGGCGCCACGAGCGCGCAGCCACAATGGAACACCATCTTGCGAGACCTGCGCACGCTCTCGGGCATCGTAACCTGGCGGCTGCTGCTGGGCTCGGGCATGCTGATTTCCATCGGCACGTGGATCTTCTTCAATTGGCTGCCGCTCTACTATAAGGAAACATTCAACCTGAGTCTGGCGGCGGCGGGCTTCTCGGGTACGTTCATGCTTCAGATGGCCGCGACGGTGGGCGTGATGCTGGGCGGCTGGGGCTCGGACCGGTTGGCACGTAAGGTTCCGCGTAGACGGCTGATGCTTGGCGCGGTGTGTTACTTTGGAGCCGCTCCGCTGCTGCTCGGTTTTATGGGCCACCCGGCTTACGCGCTGGTCAGCGTCTTCATCGCGGGCTTTGCGTTTCTGCGCGCGCTCGGTTCGACCACCGAGCCGACGGTGGCCTGCGATCTGCTCGCGCCTGGCCTGCGTTCCACGGCGCTGGCGCTGATGAACACGGCCAACTGTTTGGCCGGTGGAATCGGCGTGCTGCTGGCGGGCTTTTTGAAGAGCAGTTTTGGATTGAGCGGAGTCTTCGCGGGCGTTTCCGTCATCATGTTAGTAGCCGCTTGTCTGGTGCTCGCGGCCTACCTTTTCTACTTCAACCGCGACGAGGCGAAGCGAAAGGAGCAACTGGCGTGATCGTCGATTGTCACACGCATCTTTGGAAAGCCGAACATTGGGGCGAGGCGATCACTCGCGAAGCCACGTTAGCGCGCGGTAAGCCCGCGCAGGTGGACGTGGACGAAGCCGACCACTGGCAGGCCATGGCCCCGGTGGACAAGGTGATCGTCTTCGGTATGCGAGCCAAGCACGTGGGCATGTTGGTGCCCAACGATCTGGTGGCGCGTTACGTGGCGCTGCATCCGGAAAAGCTCATCGGCTTCACTAGCATCGACCCGAACGAGGCGGACTACCTGGACGAAATGCACCGCTCGTTTGAGACGATGAAGTTCCGCGGTCTCAAACTCGGGCCCATCTACCAGAACTACCATCCGATGGACGAGCGCATGCAGCCGGTATACGCCTACTGTGAAAAGCGCGGCATTCCGGTGCTGTTTCATCAGGGCACCACGTTTCCGAGGCTCGCGCCGCTCAAGTACGCGCACCCGGTGTTGCTGGAAGATGTCGCCATGCGCTATCCGGAACTACGCATCGTGATCGCGCACATGGGGCATCCCTGGATGGACGACACCATCGTGCTGATCCGCAAGCAGCCCAACGTGTACGCGGATGTTTCGGCGCTCTACTACCGGCCCTGGCAGTT
>CAZDIZ010000010.1:2713-6558 GCA_964505625.1 uncultured Solibacteraceae bacterium
CTCGCTATAATTTGAAGTGATCGTGAAAACATACCCGAAGTCCGCAATTCTTCTTCAAAAGAACAAGAAGTACATCACGGGAGGCGTCGTTTCGGTAAACCGCGCGACGCAGCCCGAGATTGCATTTGTGAAAGGCGAAGGCGCGCACCTGTACGACGTCGACGGCAACCGCTTCATCGACTATCACGCCGGTTTCGCGCCCCATTTTCTGGGGCACAACGATCCCTACGTGACCGAAGCCGTTTCCAAGGCGCTCCACAGCGGCGCGAGCCTTTTCGGTTCCGGCACCACCGAATACGAAGGGCGCCTGGCCGAACTGGTCTGCACCAACATCCCCTGGATTGAGGCCGTGCAGTTCCTCAACACCGGCAGCGAGGCCACCGCGCAGGCCATACGCCTGGCGCGCGGCGTCACCGGCCGCGACCACATCATCGTGATGCAGGGCGGCTACAACGGTTGGCACAACGACGTGGCGTGCAATCTGATGACGCCGCTCGACGTGCTTGGTCCGCGCGTTTCGCCGGGCGAGTATCCGTTCCTCACCATCAGCGCCGGCATTCCCGACGCGCACAAGGCGTTGGTGCATCCGATCAACTTCAACGACCTGGATTCGGTGCGCTGGGTGTGCGAGCGCTACCCGATCGCCGCGCTGATCACTGAACCGATTTTGCAGAACATCGGTCTGGTGCATCCGAAGCCCGGTTATCTCGCTGGCTTGCGCAAGCTCGCCGACGAGTTCGGTTTCGTGCTCATCTTCGACGAAGTGAAGACCGGCTTCCGCCACGCGTTGGGCGGCTACGCGCAGATCGCCGGCGTGCGTCCGGACCTGGCTGTGTACGGCAAGGCCATCGCCAACGGATATCCGATCGCGGCGCTCGGCGGCAAGAAGGCGCTGATGGATTACTTCATCCATCCCGACGGCTCGAAGCGCGTGCTGCTGGCCGGCACTTACAACGCGCATCCGGTGCCGACGGTCGCTTCGATCGCCACCATCGAACGGTTGCTGGAGAATGATGGCGCGGTCTACCGCCACGTCGAGAAGCTCGGCGTGCGCGTCGAAGCCGGGATCAATCAGATCACCAGCGAAATGGGTCTCACGACGAAGGTGGTGCGGCAGGGTTCGGCCTTCTGCCTCTACTTCATGGATCACGCGCCGGTGGATTGGCACGATCTGGCGTCGCATCACAACTTCGCGCTCGACGGCCGCATGCGGCTCGAGATGATCGATCGCGGCGTCTACTACTTCCCAACGCCCACCAAGCAGTGCTCGATTTCCGCGGCTCACACCGAACAGGACATCGATCAAACACTGGAGGCGCTGCGCGGCGCGCTGAAGGCGTCCCTTTGCGCATCCTAGAGCGCGGCATTGTGAACGCCGCCGAACCCGCCACACGGCGGGCGGTGTGTACGTTCCCCAGCGTCGCCGTGGCGGCTCGCGGCGAGTTGCTGGCCACTTATCGCACGGGCGCGGATAAAGATGGCGCCGATGAAGCGGTGGAGTTGCGCCGCTCGATCGACGGAGGCCACACCTGGTCCGCACCGTTCGTGTTTTCGCGCGTGGTAGACGGGCAGGAAGGCTCGCTGCGCGTCGTCTACGTGACGGCGCTCGATGGCGTTCACTTGCTCGCATGCGGGTTGTGGATCGACCGTGGCGCCTATCCCGGCATGCCGTTGTTCAATCCCGAGACTGAGGGCTGTCTGCCGATGAAGATCGTCTTGGCGGACTCGTTCGACAACGGCTTCTCCTGGTCGAATTGGCGCGTGGTGCCGGTTACCACTGACGTCGGGCCGCCCAGTCTGACCAATCCCGTCCTGCATTTCGCGAGCGGACGCCTGGCCATTAGTATCGAAAGCAACAAGGACTATCTCGATGCTTCGGTGTGGCACCAGAAGGTGGTCTATGTGTTTTCGGGTGACGGCGGGAAAACCTGGTCGGCTCCACATCTGGTGTGCCGTGACCAGTCCGCGCGGGTTTTCAATTGGGACCAGCGCGCCGCGGTCGCGCCGGACGGGCGCGTGGTGACGTTCAGTTGGACCTACTACCGCCAGGAACAGCGTTACCTGGATATACACCGGCGCATTAGCGCGGACGAAGGCGCCAGTTGGAGCGCGCCGGAAGATCTGGGATTCACGGATCAGCCGTCTCATCCGGGTATCTTGCCCGATGGACGTGTGGTGCTGGCTTGGGTGGACCGGTTCGGGACTCGTTCCATTCGCGCGCGTCTGGCGGATTCAATCGACGGCGTTTTCCGGCCGGAAACGGAAGTAGTCCTGCACAAGGCCGCGACGCCGCCCGCAACCGCCGGATCGACCGCCGAGGCGCTGGCGGACATGCAAACCTGGAGTTACGGATTGCCGTTCGCCGAAGTGCTGCCCGATGGCGACGTGATGGTGGTGTACTACGCCGGAACGCCCAGCGCCATGGACATACACTGGGTGCGGCTGCGTCCGTAACCGCCTATCGTTTTCTGACGCACACCACGGCGGCCAGCGCCGTCACCAGTCCGAAAGCAAAGCTCGTTGCGAAGCCGAAGTGATCGGTGAGCCAGCCGTGGGCGACGGGCGCGAAGCCCGATACCGGCGTGGCCAATAGCAGCACGGCCATCACGCGCGGGCCGGCGGCGAGCGACGTGAGCGTGAGCGCGTAGTTCGGGAAATACACGCCGCCGAGTTCGCCGGCTCCCAACCATCCGAACGCTCCCAAATACGCCGCGCCGGGCACCATCCACGCCCACAACATCCCGGCGGCGAATAAGCCCGCGGTGGCCTGTGAGGCGGAGCGCATACCGTACTTCACCGCGAGCCAACCCAGCCCGTAGCCCGCGATGGCTTTGGCTCCGAAGCGGATGGCCATGATCAAGCCTGAGAAATCCTTCGGGTCGCGGCCCATGGCTTCGCGCGTGTAGAGCGAGACGTTAGCTACCGAACCCAGCGTGCAGTTCCACAGGAAGAACGCGAGCCACAACATCCACAACGTGCGGTCCGATGCATACTCGCGGAACAGCCCGGCGAGAAAATTCGTGAGAGGCGGCCGGGGTTCGTCTTCGACGGCTACCAGTTCGTAGCGCGTGCTGAGCAGCGCGACGCCCGCGCTCGCGGTGAAGCCGATGGCGTAGATGGCCGCGAAATCGAATGGAAAGGGCAGCCACCTGAAGCCGGGGTTCAGAATATACTGCGCCGCGAGCGAACCGGCGACGGCCGCGAGCGGTCCGAACGTGTAGGTGAGCTTGAGCGCGCGCGCACGTCCCTCCGTGCTCGTGCCTCGGTTCAGGCACTGATAGAGGTAGAGCATGGCGACGCTCCACACCAGTCCGAGCAGCAGGCCAGCCAGCGTCACCGCGCCAATGCGCACGCCCGCCGGGCAGGGAAGCGCCAACGCCGCGAAGACCATGCCCTGCAGCAGTGCCGCGGCGCTGGCTGTCCACACCAGTACCGTCCGCTCCAGGCGATGTGGGATCAGCCACGTGGCGAACAGCGGAGATATCTGCCCGAGTTGATACGCCGCGAACGGAAGATTGGCCAGCGTGGCGCCGGCGCCTAACTTATCGCACAACGCCGCCTGCACCACGCCCACATACACCACCGGCGCGGCCAGATACAGAAGCAAGTAAGTGCAGAGAAACACCCGTCCGTTGTAGCGGTCCATGGCCGGGGTAGCGGCGGTGTTCATATCGACACTAGCTCGCCCAGCCGGGATAGCTGTCCAGGATGCGCCGGCATTCTTCGTAGATTTCTTCCGGGAAACTGTCGTACGGCGAAAGCAGGCGCAGCGGCATGGGCACACCGCCCAAACGCTTCAGGACCTTGTCGTAAGCGCCATCCATCATCGTGCGGCGGCGCATGGG
>CAZDIZ010000010.1:6658-19999 GCA_964505625.1 uncultured Solibacteraceae bacterium
GTGGCGGCGAGGTTCGGCACTTCGTCGGCGATGCGTCGGTAATCGGCGGCCGTGACCACGCGCTTGGTACGCGCCAGGTTGTAGTGCAGGAAGCGGCAATCGGGAAACGTGCCGCAGACGTCGCGGAAGAAGCGCAATAGTTCCGCGTCGTTCAGCGCGCCCCACGAGGGCAGGGAGATCTGAAACATGCGGAAGCCGAAATCGTACGCCAGTTGCAGCTTCTCGACGATGGCGGCGGTGGAAAGGCCGATGGCGCCTACTTGCGGAAATACGCCTTCAGCGAGCGTTTCTTCGCGGAATAGCGCGAGGACGTCGCGGCAGCGCGCGCTGTCGACGGCGTAGCCTTCACCCGCGGTGCCGAAGACGTAGAGATCGCGAAACCCCTGCGCCAGAACGTGCCGCAGCTCAGCGCGGAACACGTCTTCGAGCAAATGCTCGCGTTCGTCCCACGGCACTTCACAACTGATCAGAATTGCCTGATGGTAGCGCACCAATGCCTCCTAAATGGGCCAGTTGCCGGGGTTGAGCCAGCGTTCTTCGGCGACGTGAATCGAACGAATGTGCTCGACGAGTTCCGCGTCCAGCGGGCCGCGCGATGCGTAGCCGATCGCGGCTTCCATTTCCTCGATGCGCGCGGTTCCCACCAGCGCGGTATGCGCAGCTGGATGCGCCAGCACGTAACGGTAAGCGAGTTCGGGCAGGCTTTCCACAGTGCTGCCGGCCGCTTCGCCCATCTGCTCGACGGCCGCTTTGAGCGATTGCATGGAGTCCGGCAGATCGCGGTAGCGATGCGTAAGCGCACCTTTGAGCAGCACCGAACGCACAATGATGCCCACGTCGCGCGCGGCGGCTTCAACCAGTACACGCGTTTCGGGTCTGCGGTCCAAGATGCTGTAAGCGATCTGCAGGCAGTCGTAACCGGTCGCCATGGCTTCCACCGCGGACTCTTCGCCGTAAACGCTCGCGCCGGCGAAACGGACTTTGCCCGCCTCGCGTTGCTTTTGGAGCGCCTCCCAGATGGGGTTGGGACCGAGCGTGTCGCCAGCGCCCGAGTGCACCATCATGATGTCTATCACATCCGTGTTGAGTGCGCGCAGACTCTGCTCCACCGATTTGGCGACGCGCTCGCGCAGCGCCTGAGGATCGAGTTGCTCTTTCGAAAACGTCTGTACCTTCGACGCCAGCACGTATTCGCCGCGGCGGTGCGCAATCGCCTTGCCGATGACCTGCTCGCTGGTTCCGTAGGCGCGCGCGGTGTCGATGTAGTTGATACCGTCATCCAGGGCGCGGTTGAGCAACACGGCCGCGGCGGATTCATCGGGCCGTGCGTCTTCGCCCGCCGCGCGTATGCCGTAATCCAAACCCAATTCCACCGTGCCGAGTGAAATCTCGGAAACCATGAGTCCGGTGCGTCCGAAACGTCGTTGGTTCACTGCCATCGTCCTCCGCAAGAAAGGGGTCAGACTACTCTGTCCCGCTTGGCATGCGTCATGTTACCAGTGTTTCCCGTCGTGGGGCAGAGTGGTCTGACCCCTTTTGGGCACTCGTTTAGTAGCGCCCGAATTCTTCCACTAGTTCGCGCATCATGTGAATGCGATGCTCCGGCGCTCCTGGGGGCACCTGATCGCCGGCCGCTGCAATCAGGCGCGGGCTGCTCGCGCGCAGTTCAAGCCATGCCAGCACGGCGCGCCGGAAATCGTCGTCACTGGCCGGTTCGATCCACTCCGATGGCGGCACGCCTCCGGAGAGGATGAGGTTCGCTCCGGCCTCGTCGCGGCACTGGCGCGCGGTGAGATCGCCCATCGGTGCGGGTGTGACCGCGTCGATACAATCGGCGCCCATCGCGGCGAAGGCGCGCAGCAGGCCGCGCATGCGTCCGTCCACGTGTACGGCGGCGAACTTGCCCGCCGCGTGCAGACGGCGGAACGCTTCACGATAGAATTCCGCCGACCACCGTTCCAGGAACCGCGGCGGCTGTATGTCGCTCGAAAAATTGTCGCCGAGCAACACGATCTCGGCGGGACTCTGCGCCACCAGATCCACCAGGTTCAGTAGATTCGCATTAATCGCGCCAACTGTTTCGTCCAGCACATCGGGGATGTCGGCGGCGGCGAACAGAGTCTGCTCGACGCCCATCCAATAGTTGAGCAACTGGCCCATGCCGCTGTAGCCGATGGAAAGATACGGCACACCGGAATCGCCCACCGCTTCGCGCCACTCTGCGTAACGCTCCCAGGCCGGTTGAAAACGCGCGTGGCTCAGCGCGTAAGCCAGCACACGCATATCGCGCTCATCGCGCACGCCCCATTCGGAAATGCCCCAGGCGTAGCTTTCTTCGTGCCACCGACGTTTACGTCGAATCGTCCCCAGCGGTGTTTCGATGGTCCAAGTCAATTCGGCGCCGCGCGCGGTCTCGGCGCGTGAAACACTGGTGCGCACTTCCGGCGGATAGGAGACGTCAAAGTAGGAAATCCGGTTCGGAATGGCGAACCCGGCGCCGAACTTGCGATGGCAATCAAGCAGATCGCGTTCCGGTTCATGCACGGCAACCGACAGATCGAAAGGCACCTTGTACTTCTGATAGAACCAGTGCGAAAGGTCCAGATAGAAGGGCACGCGATCCGGCGTTTCGCCTCGATACACCGCCAGCAGACGTTCTCGTTCGGTCATAGATCCGTTCCCCATTTGACCATAGGTGCGGTTAGTTCGTGAGAGAATCAAAGAAGGAAGATTTTCGTGCCCGCACGCGCCAAAGCTCCTCAAAAAAGAAGTCTCCTTGCTCGAATCTTATGGAACCCCATCGGCAAGTTTCTGCTGGTTTTCGGAATTTGCGCGGGGACTCTGTCGGTCCTCACGGCGGCGTGGCTCTACATGAAGTACGCTCGCCTGATCGACGAGAAACTGCGCGGAGGGCCGTTTACCTCAACGTCGATGATCTTCGCCGCGCCGCGCGTGGTCACGCTCGGCGATGAAACTTCCGCCGAAGAGATTGCCGCGCAATTGCGATCCAGCGGCTACACCGAGGCGCGTGACAACCGCCTCGGCTGGTACCACATGCGTCCGGACGGCATCGAAGTCTTTCCCGGCCCGGATTCGTACTTCGAGCAAGAGGCCGGCGTGGTCAAGTTCAACGGGCCGCGTGTGGCGCAGATCATCTCGCTGCGGGATAACACCGAGCGCACGCAGTATCTGCTTGAGCCTGAGTTGATCACGAATCTCTTCGACCGCAACCGGGAAAAGCGCCGTCTGGTTCGGTTCAACGACATTCCCAAGTTGCTGGTGAACGCCATCATCTCGGCTGAAGACAAGCGCTTCTTCATACACTCCGGTTTCGATCCGATCCGCATCGTTAGGACGGTCTACACCGACATTGAGCGCGGCCGCCTCTACGGTGCCTCTACGCTCAGCATGCAACTGGCGCGAGGTCTGGTGCTCACCCAGGAAAAGACTTGGAAGCGGAAAGCCGCGGAAGCTCTGGTCACCATGCACCTGGAGGCCAAGCTCACCAAGGAAGAGATTTTCGAGTACTACGTGAATCAGGTGAACCTGGGACGCCGTGGCAGTTTTGACATCTGCGGATTCGGCCAGGCGGCGCGCGCCTACTTCGGCAAGGATCTCAAAGATCTGACGCTGCCGGAAGCCGCCATGCTCGCCGGCATGATTCAACGGCCCAGCTACACCAACCCCATACGCTGGCCCGAACGCGCGCGCACGCGCCGCAACCTGGTGCTGGGTCTGATGCGGGAAAACGGCTACATCACCGACAAGGAATATGAAGCGGCCGCCGCCACGCCCATCGAACTCACACCGGGCGGCATCGAGTCCACCGACGCGCCGTACTTCGTCGACTTGGTGAATGACAATCTGCAGGAACAGTTTCAGGACCACGATTTTCAGGCGCACTCCTATCGCGTCTACACCACGCTCGACATGAACCTGCAGCGCGAAGCCGCGACGGCCGTGCAGGTCGGACTCAAGGAAGTGGACGACGCCATCAACCGGCGGCGCAAGCGCAGCCGGCAGCCCATCCCCGACCCGCAGGTGGCGCTGGTGGCGTTGGATGCCGAAACCGGTGAGGTCAAGGCGCTGGTGGGCGGGCGCAACTACGGCGTCAGCCAGTTGAATCGCGCGCTGGCCAAACGACAGCCGGGCAGTTCGTTCAAACCGTTTGTCTACGCCGCGGCGTTGAACACGGCGCTGGAGGGCGGTACCACGGTGTTCACGCCGGTTACCACGGTGGTGGACGAGCCCACCACGTTCTGGTACGACGGCAAGCCCTACGAACCGTCGAACTTCGGCAACGAATACAGTGGGACCATCACGTTGCGCCAGGCGATCGCCAAGTCCAAAAACATTCCCACGGTGAAGATCGCCGAAGCGGTTGGCTACGAAGCCGTTGTCGATCTGGCGCGCAGCGCCGGCATGAACCTGCACATCAAGCCGACGCCTGCCGTGGCGTTGGGCGCCTACGAAGTGATGCCGCTCGAAATCGCCGGCGCGTACACCATCTATCCGAATCGCGGCGTGTATATGAAGCCGAACTGGATCAAGATCATCCGCGACGAGGCCGGCAAGACCATGTTCACCGCCAAGTCAGAGAGTCATCCGGTGCTTGATCCGCGCGTGGCTTACATGATGGTGAGCATGATGGAAGAAGTCCTGCGCAGCGGTACGGGCGCGGGGGTGCGCTCGCGCGGCTTCGCGCTGCCGGCCGCGGGCAAGACCGGCACCTCGCACGACGGTTGGTTCGCCGGCTTCACCACCAAGCTGATTTGCGTGGTGTGGGTGGGCTTCGACGACAATCGCGAACTCAATCTGGAAGGCGCGCATTCGGCGTTGCCTATCTGGACCGAGTTCATGAAGCGCGCGCACCAGTATCGCGAGTACCGCGGCGTGCGCGGCTTCGCGGCGCCGGATGGCGTCGTGAGCGTGGAGATCGATCCCGCCACCGGACAACTCGCCTCGCCCTCCTGCCCCGGCGTGCGAACCGAAGTGTTCATCGCGGGCACGCAGCCGGTGGAAGTCTGCCGTTTGCACGGCGGCGACCGTGGCGGAGGCACGTTGGTCGCGGGTTGGGACGCGGGAACTCCGACCGCTGCCGATGGAGCCGCTGCCGCCACCACACCCGGCGCGGTCAAGCCCGCCGAGCGCCCGCGCAGGGTGGTGCGCAAACCGCCGGCCAACCCTCCGGTGCAGGCTCAGGCGCCACCGCCGCCCGAAAAGAAGAGCATTTTCCGCCGCCTATTAGATGTGTTTAAATGAGACTGGTTTCCAGGAGGACAACCATGCTGACGGCTGGCCTGCTGCTACTTGCTCATACCTTGTTTGCGCAACCGGAACCGGCGGCGCCCAATCGGGTAGTCGGTCCTGAGATGCGCGGCGATATCAACATGGCGCACAAGAGGTACCGCGAAGCCATCCAAGCCTATCGCGAGGCGCCGGAGGAATCCGCGGTTATCGCCAACAAGATCGGCATCGCCTATCATCAGTTGACCGAGCTTGGCAACGCCCGCCGGCAGTACGAGCGCGCCATCAAACTAAACCCGAAGTACGCCGAGGCCATCAACAACCTGGGCACCGTTTACTACGCCAACCGAAGCTATGGGCGTGCGGTGAAGCAGTATAAGAAGGCTCTGGAATTCGCGCCTAACTCGGCTTCCATTTACAGCAATCTAGGCACGGCTCACTTCGCCCGCCACAAGTATGATCTGGCCGTGGAGGCTTGGACCAAAGCTCTTTCATTGAATGCCGAGGTCTTCGAGCACAGAGGCTCGCAGGGCGTGCTCCTTGAAGAGCGCACGGTGGGCGATCGCGCCAGATTCCACTACCACATCGCTAAACTCTATGCCAAATCGGGTCTTAACGACCGGGCGCTTCTCTACATGCGCAAGTCGATCGAAGAAGGATTCAAGGACAAGAAGAAGTTTCTTGAGGATGAAGAGTTCGCCCCACTGCGGGAACTCCCCGAGTTCAAAGAGATCCTGGCCATGGAGCCTCGTGTCAATTAGCGCGTGGACGAAGGCGGTCGCGCTCGCGGCGGCCTTGCTCTGCTTGCTGAGTTGTTCGCGCTCGGACGCTCGTCCTGAACGCATGGCGGTGTTTGCCTTCGAAAACCTCACCGGCGACAGTTCGCTCGACTGGGCTTCGCGCGCCATGGCCGAGTACACGGTGGATTCGCTCTCCGGATCGAAGGTGCTTTATCCGGTTCTGGCCGCCTCGAACGACGATCTTTGGAACGTTCGCGCGACGCGTACCCTGCGAGGCTATTTCTCCGTTGTGAAAGGTCGTGTGATGCTCTCGGCGCAAATCGAGGACACCATGCGGCACCGCAATGTCGCCGCGTTCCAATTACAGGGCGACGCGGCGGCCGGTGTGCTGCCGCTGGCCGGGGAGTTGGTCCGGCGCGTTGATCCCGCCGCGACTCCCTCGCGCGCCCTCAACGTGGACGCCTGGAAAGCCTACGTCGCCGCGTTGGCGCAGCCGCCCGCTGAAGCCGCGCCGGTGCTCGAGAAGGCGCTGTCCATCGATCCGAATTTCACGCCCGCCATCTTCTCGATGGTTCGCCTGCGCGCGGCTACCGGAGACCGTCCGGCGGCCGTCAAGGTGTTGGACGACGCGCTCGCGCGCCGTGCCGGCTTGAGTGAAGTGCACGTGGCGAGGATCGAATTCATCGCCGCCACTCTTCGCGGCGATCCGCTCACGCGTTTCCGTGCCCTGTCCAAGTTGGCTACGTTGATGCCGGCCGATTCCGACGTGGCACGTGAGGCCGCCGAGGCCGCCACCGCCGCGCGGGATCTGACGGCGGCGGCGCGCTGGTACGAACGCGCCGCGCAAATCGAGCCGTCGTTCGGCCTGCTCTGGAATCAAGTCGGTTACGCGCGCGCGTACCTGAAGGATCTCAAGGGCGCTGTTGACGCGATCGAACACTACCGGCGTCTGGCGCCCGCTAGCGCCAACCCGGACGATTCCCTAGGAGACGTGCATTTTTATTTAGGGCGGTTCTCCAGCGCCGAGCAATACTACCTTGCCGCGAATGCCAAAGACCCGCGTTTCCTGGCTGACGGCACGTTGTTCAAAGCCGCGCAGGCACGCCTGATGCTGCGCGACGCGGCCGCCGCGGATGCGCTGTTTGAGAAGTACGCCGCACGGCGCCGCGAAGCACGCGATCCGGCGATCGACTTCACGCGCGCGCAATGGGAATACCTGAGCGGGAAGCGTGAGCAGGCCATCGCGCGCCTGCAACCCATGGCCGATGCGCTGCCGCGCGCCCGGCTGCAATTGGTGATCTGGTATCTCGATATGGGACGGCGCGACGCCGCGCAGTCGTTGGCCGCCAAGCCCATCGCGGCGGCGTCACCAGTGGATGCCGAACTGTTGCTAATGGCACGGTTCCTCGCCGAACCGGCGTCGTCGTCTAGCGAATGGGCGTTGCGCGCCGAGCGCGCGTTTCCGGAACCGGCGCAGACCGCCGCCAAGAAATACACACTGGCTTACGCGCTGTTGTTCTCGAAGGAATACGCCGCGGCCTCGCTGGTGTTGAAGGAAATCGTTCAACGCGTTGGGCCCGGCTCCACCGACAACGCCGCTGCTCTCTATGGTTGGACACTCGCCGAAACTGGGCATGCACGGGAGGCGCAAGCGTTTCTGGACGTGTTCCCGCTGCCCCAGCCGAACGGCTTCTCGCTGTTTGCCTGTCTGAGTTATCCGCGCCAGCTCACGTTGCGCAAAGGCGCCTGACGCCACCTGCTACTGCTTCACGCCGTCGTATGCGTGACGGTCGAAGGTGGTTCCAAGCGACGTGTTGTAGAGGCTGGTCAGCCCGAGGCCCTCGCGCAGATCCTCTTCGAAGTCGTGCAGTTCTTTGAGCTGTGACGCCAGCGCGGGCCTGCGCACGCCTCCAGGTGCTTCCAAAAACTTCTGGAAGCCGCCATCGATGAGCGCGGCGATTTCTCCGCCTACCTCGATGCCCGCGCGCAGGATGGCCTCTTCGGTGGCTAGCGCCGCGCAGGCTCCGCGGCGCAGATGCGCTCGCCCGCCCTCCAGTTTCTCGACCGTGAATCCCAGACTCTTCAGCTTGGCCAGCCGTTGGTCGAAAGTGGGTGTGGCTGGCCGCTTTCTGCGGAAGAACATGCTTTTACTATAATGCCAGAGTGCCTTATCTTCTATCGCTCGATGAAGGTACTACCAGCGCCCGCGCCGCGCTCTACGACTCCGAGGGCCGCCGTTTGGCTATGGAAACGTCGCCCATTCAGTGCTTCTATCCGCGCGACGGTTGGGTGGAACAGGACGCCGCGGGAATCTGGCATGCCCAACTGGATGCCGCCGTGCGGGTGCTCGCGACTTCGAATGTTGCTGCGCGGGAAGTCACCGCAATCGGAATCACCAACCAGCGCGAAACCACCATCGTGTGGGACCGCGCGACCGGAAGGGCGATCGCCCCAGCCATCGTCTGGCAGTGCCGCCGCACGGCCGAAGATTGCCGCGCAATCGCGGCGTCGCCGGCCGGTGCGCGCATCACGGCCCTCACTGGGCTGGTCGTGGACGCCTACTTTTCCGCGAGCAAGATACGCTGGATTCTCGATCACACCCCCGGTGCGCGCGAACGTGCCCGTTCGGGCGAACTGCTGTTCGGTAACGTCGACACCTGGCTCATCTGGAACTTGACCGGGGGCCGCATACACGCCACCGATCCAACCAACGCCTCGCGTACCATGCTGCTGAACCTTGCGACCGGCGAATGGGATCAGGAACTGCTCGATATCTTCGACGTGCCCCGCGCCATGCTGCCCCAGATCGTGCCGTCAAGCGGCATCCTGGGTGAGTGCGAACCGGGTCTGTTCGGCGCCGCCATCCCCATCGGCGGCATCGCCGGCGACCAGCAGGCCGCACTGTTCGGGCAAGCGGCGTTCCGGCCCGGTTTATCGAAGAACACTTACGGCACCGGCTGTTTCGCCTTGATGCACACCGGCGAACGCGTGCCCAGCTCCCGCAGCCGTCTGCTAGGTACCCGCGCCGCGTCCACCGGCCGTTCGCCCCAATTCGCCATTGAAGGCAGTATTTTCGTGGGCGGCGCCGCCGTGCAATGGCTGCGCGATCAGCTCGGTCTGGTGGTGTCGGCCGCCGAAACCGAAGCCGTGGCCGCCACGGTCTCCGATACCGGGGGTGTTTATCTGGTTCCGGCGTTTGTCGGCCTGGGCGCGCCTCACTGGAACCCGGACGCCCGGGGGATGCTCTGCGGCATGACCCGTTCGACCTCCCGCGCGCACCTGGTACGCGCTGCGCTGGAGAGCATCGCCTACCAGACCGCCGACCTGATTCACGCCATGGAGGCCGATACCGGGGAGCGGCTGAGCGAACTGAGAGTGGACGGCGGCGCCGCTAACAATAACTTTCTCATGCAGTTCCAGGCGGATATCCTGGATCGTCCCATCGTCCGCCCGGCCGATCCGGAGACCACCGCGCTCGGCGCGGCCTACCTGGCCGGGTTAGCCGCCGGGGTGTGGAAATCTCTCTCCGAACTCGAATCGTTCTGGCAGGTTCAACGAACATTCGAGCCGCGCTTGACTGCCTCCCGCCGCAGCGCCCTGCTGGACGGCTGGCGTTCGGCGCTACGGCGCGCTTTGTACACAGCCTAAGCAATTTCTCCGGCTGAGGCTAAAGCAACACTACCGAGGTGCCGATGTTAAAGAGGTAGAGAACTGCGCGAATTTGTACCCTGTTCCTGTGTCCCTTCGGAGGACTGATGCAATTCAACGTTAATTCGCGTGTTTGGACCTGGATATCGGCTCCGCCGGCGCTGCTGGCATCGGTGCTGGCAGTGTCCCTGCTCAGCGTCGACCAGCGCCAGTCCCTGCTGGTGGTCTGCACATGCATGTTGGGCGTGTCTCCGGTACTTTTGTTTCATGCCTACCGCCGAGACGTGCGCCAGCGCCAGGCCACCGAAGCAGCGCTGCGCGAAAGCGAGGACCGTTATCGGCGGCTGGTGGAATTGAATCCCAACGCCATCGCGGTGGAAGCGGGCGGCCAGATCCGCTACATCAACTATGCGGGTCTCAAACTGCTGGGCGCGGCGGCGGCTGAGGAGGTCGTGGGCAAGCCTCTGGACGCTTTTGTGCATCAGGACACGCGCGGTGCCCTATCCAATCACCTGGAACGCAGCCGGGCGGTGAGTGTGCAGGCGCCGCTTGCCGAAGGTAAGTTCCTGCGCCTGGATGGCAGTCCCATCGACGTGGAAGTGTCCACCATTCCTTTCGCTTACGACGGCAAGCCGGCCGTGCAGGTGATTCTCCACGATCTGAGCGACCGCAAGCGCGCCGCGGCCCGATTGCGCAATTCGGAAATGCGGTATAAACGCCTATTCGACAACGTCTTAGAGGGTGTCTACCAGAGTTCGGCCGAGGGGCGCATCATTTCGGCCAACAAGGCGTTGGTCGACATGTTGGGCTACGAATCCGAGGAGGAGCTTTCCACGGTCGACGTGGGGCGCTGCCTGTACGCGGATCCGCTCGAGCGGCGAATGCTGCTGGAACGCCTGGACCGCGACGGATTCCTGCGCAATTCCGAACTGGTATTGCGGCGCAAGGACGGCGCGCTGATTACCGTTTTGGACAACTGCCGCGTGGTGCGCGATGAACAGGGCCGCGTAAAGCATTACGAAGGCACGCTCACCGATATTACCGACCGCAAGAACGCCGAACAGGAACTGGTCCGGCACGCGCGCGAGTTGGAGGAAGCCCGCCGCCAGCTCATCGCGCAATCCAAGGAACTGATTCGTACGCGCGACGAGGCGCTACAAGCGGCGCGCATCAAGTCCGAATTTCTCGGCAACATCAGCCACGAGATACGCACGCCCATGAACGCGGTCATCGGCATGACGCGTTTACTGCTGGATACACCGCTCGACAACGAACAGCGCGACAACGCCGAATGCATTCTGGAAGCCGCCGATTACCTGTTGGAAGTGCTGAACGACATTCTGGATCTGTCGCGGCTGGAATCGAGCCGGGAAGTGTTGTCCGAGGAACGTTTCCAACTGCGCGCCGTGATTCAGGACGTGCTACGGTCGCTGGCGCTGGAAGCTGAGTGCAAGAGCCTGGACCTGGCCTGCCTGGTTCAGAACTCGGTGCCAGATACGCTTTACGGTGATCCGGTGCGGTTGCGCCGCGTGCTGGCGCATATCGTCGGCAACGCCATCAAATTCACCGAACACGGCCAAGTGCTCATCCAGGCCGGCCAGTTGGAAGCTCGCCGCGAGGAAGTCACCGTACGCTTCGAAGTGAGCGATACGGGCATTGGCATCCCGACCGAGGCGCTGGAGCGTATCTTTGAGCCGTTCTCTCAGGTGGACGGTTCGGCATCGCGCCGTTATGGCGGAACGGGGTTAGGCCTGGCTCTGTCAAAGAAACTGGTGGAACGCATGGGCGGGGTCATCGGGGTCAGCAGCCGGGAAGGGGAAGGTTCGGTCTTTTGGTTCACGCTCAGGCTGCGCACCGCCGCGCGAACCAAGAGCGTGCCGGAAGGTGTACCAAATCCGGAGTCTTCCACGCCGCTGCATGGGACCGGTCCGCGTCACGTGCTGCTGGCGGAGGATAATCCGGTCAACCAACGAGTGGCGAAATTCCTGCTCGAGAAGTTGGGGTATCGTGTGGACATCGCCGCTAGCGGGGTGGAAGTGCTCGACCGTATGGCAGAGCGTGCCTATGACTGCGTCCTGATGGATTGCCAGATGCCGGAGATGGACGGTTTCGCCGCCACCGCTGAAATCCGCAAGCGCGAAGGCGACACCAAGCACACCCCCGTCGTCGCCATGACGGCACACGCCATGCAGGGCGACCGCGAACGCTGCATTGAGGCGGGCATGGATGAATACGTCACCAAGCCCATCAGCCTGGAAGGCCTTCAGCAAGCTCTGGAACGCGCCGATACCGCCTCCCGGAAGCTGACGGCCGATGCGGTGCAACCGGCCTGAAGCGTAGGAACGGCTGAAAAACCTCGGGACAGACCGCTCTGCCCCAAAAGCAGGCAGAGTGGTCTGTCCCCGGTTTTAGTGCGTGGAGATCACCAGTTCGTTGACGACGTTCTTGACGCCCTTCACTTTGCGGGCGAGCTTGGTGGCCTTGTTCTTGGCGCGTTCGCTGTCCACGCGGCCTTGTATCGTTACCACGCCGTCCTTCACCGCCACCTTGAGCTGGTTCCCTTTGACATCGGGATCGCCCGCCAGTTTGATGCGGACCTTGTCGTCAATCTCGTTGTCGGTGGGCTGATCGGCCCAAACCAGGCTGCAGGTGAACGCTACTAGGAACAGAGCAAGAAAGATCGATACCGCGCGCATATTATTCCTCCTCGAAACCCACCATAGAACGCCAGTCTATCGCATTCAGAAACTCGGAGCTTTCCCTCCAGTTGGGCCGCACCTTCACGAACAGCTCCAGAAAAATCTTCCGGCCGAACAGCGACTCCATTTCAATACGTGCCGAAGTCCCTACTCGTTTCAACATACCGCCTTTGGTGCCGATCAGGATCGCCTTTTGTCCTTCGCGCTCGACGTAGACCGTCGCCGCGATCTTGGTCAGGCGCGGCGTTTCCTCGAAGGCATCGATGAGCACCGCCACCGAGTGCGGCACCTCCTGGCGGGTCAGATGCAGGATCTTCTCGCGGATCAACTCGGCGGCCAGATACCGCTCGGGCTGGTCGGTGAGATAGTCGTCGGGGAAGTACTGCGGCCCCTCGGGCATCTTGGCGACGATCGCCGCCTTCAATTCCGGAACGCCCGTGCCGCGCAGAGCCGAAATCGGGAAGACTTCTTCGAACTGGTCCAGCGCGCCGTAGCGCTCGATCAACGGCAGCAGCCTGGCTTTTTCCTTCAGCGTGTCCACCTTGTTCAGCAACAGGAAAATGGGCGCCTTGGTCTTGCCGAGCAAGGCGAGCGCTTCCTGCTCGGCGGGTTGAAACGGGAGCGAAGCGTCGACCAGATACAAGAGCAAATCGCGGTCCTCGATGGCGGAACGGACCGTGTCCATCATGCGCCGGTTGAACGTTGAATCGGGTTTGTGAATGCCCGGGGTGTCGACAAAAACCACCTGCGCGCCATCGGTGGTGAGCACGCCTTGAATCGAGGTGCGCGTGGTTTGCGGTTTGTCGGCCACGATAGCGACTTTGCTGCCGATCAGGCGGTTCAGCAACGTGGACTTGCCGGCGTTGGGACGCCCGATGATGGATACGAATCCGGATCTATGCATGCGTTTGTTCGGAAACTTTGGATACTCGAACCTGTTCGACTCTCAGCTCATTGCTTGCCAGCACTTCGACGCGGACACCCTGGCGTTCAACTGCTTCGCCGGT
>CAZDIZ010000010.1:20099-29094 GCA_964505625.1 uncultured Solibacteraceae bacterium
CCGTATTCGTCGATCACCACGGCCATGTGCGCGCCGTTCTGCTGCATCTCGCGCAGCAACTCGTCGACCGGTTTCGATTCCGGGACCAGACTGATGGGGCGCGCCAACTCACCTACCAGACGAGCTTCGCGCTCAGCCTGATCCAGTTCGAACATATCGCGGACGTGCACAAAGCCGGTGATGTTGTCGATCGAATCCCGGTAGACGGGGATTCGCGAGTACTGCTCGTTGATGACCAGTTGCCGCAGTTCCTCGAGCGTACGGTTGGCGGGAAAAGCCACGATGTTTGGCCGCGGCGTCATCACCTCGCGGACCGTCTTGTCGCCGAAGGCTACTACGGACTGTATGAGCTTGCGGTCGTCTTCCTCGATGATGCCTTCCTCGGCGCCGGCGTCGATCAACGCGTCGATGTGTTCGGCCGGGTCCACCGGCTCCTGTTCCGCCGGGCTGGGCCCGCTCAACTCGGCGAGCGATTGCAGAAACTGCAACAGGGCGCCGAGCGGGCGCGCCGGCAACGCCATCACCTTGAGCAGCGGCACCAGCGGCAGCAGCCAGTGGCACGCGCTGCGGCGGTAGACCACGTGCGGGATCGCGTACGCCGCTACCGTCATGGTGAGCATGGTGAAGACGCAGGCTTCGCCCACCGCGTACCATAGCGTGGCTCCACCGAGTTTTGCCACCACCAGGTACACGATACCCATGAACGACAGCGTAGTGTGCTTGACCAACGAGAACGCCAACGCGCCGCTGGCTTCATCGAGCCCGATGGCCTCTTCCAGCGTGTCCTTGAAGAATTCCAGCGCGGCGTATTCGCGGGCGCGCAGACGCACGGATTCCAGATAGAGCATCTGTACCAACGTGGCTAGCGCCAGCGCCAGCGATAACACGCCGGCCAATACGATGAGTGCGGCGGTCACGACCTGGTCCGTTCAATCAACCCCGCGGGCAAGCCGAGCTGCTTGCGCCACTGGGTTTCGGCCCGCGCCATCCGGCCGCGGTCCCGTTCGTGGTCCATGCCCATCAAATGCAGCGCGCCGTGCAACATGAGGATCGAGATTTCGTCTTCCACCGTGTGTCCGAGTTCGGCCGCCTGTTCGCGCGCGCGCTCCAGGCTGATGGCGATCTCGCCGATGCTCACCCCGCTGGTGGACGGGAACGAGAGCACGTCGGTCGCATAGTCTTTGCCTAGAAACTGCTGGTTCAGGCGCCGCAGTTCGTCGTCGTGCGCGATGAAGACGGAGAAGCACGCGCCGCCGGTCACTTCGCTTTCCAGGCGTTTGCGGAATGCACGGATTTTGGCGCGGCCGAGCGTGCGCGGCACGCGGAGAAACAGTAGCGAATCATCGGAAGCGGGCATGGGAGGATTCCTAGGCGCCTTCCGCTTCGCCGGCTGGAGGCTCGGTCGGAGGTTCAGACGGCGTTTCGGCTAACCGCAAGCTCAACTGCCGGCCGCTGGAAGCTTCCTGATACTTTTCGTAAGCTTTCACGATGCGTTGCACCAGCGCGTGGCGCACCACGTCGCGCTCGTCGAACTGCACAAAGCTGATGCCTTCCACATCCCGGAGCACGTCGGCGGCTTCCAGCAGTCCGCTGCGCTTGCCGACCGGCAGGTCGATTTGCGTGATGTCGCCCGTCACCACCATCTTCGAGTTGAAGCCCTGGCGGGTGAGGATCATCTTCATCTGCTCGCAGGTGGCGTTTTGCGCTTCGTCGGCGATGATGAAGCTGTCGTTGAGCGTGCGGCCGCGCATGAAAGCGATGGGCGCGATTTCAATGGCGCCACGCTCAAGCAGCCGCTCCACCTTCTCGGCTTCGAGCATGTCGAACAGCGCGTCGTAGAGCGGGCGCAGATACGGGTCGATCTTTTCCTGCAGCGTGCCGGGCAGAAAACCTAAACGCTCGCCGGCTTCGACGGCAGGGCGCGTCAGGATGATGCGGCTGACCTTCTTGCCGACCAGCGCGGCCACGGCCATGGCCACGGCCAGGTACGTCTTGCCGGTGCCCGCCGGGCCGATGCCGAAGACCAGGTCGTTACGCTCGATGGCTTCGACGTAGCGGCGCTGGTTGACGGTCTTGGGCGCGAGCAGTTTCTTGCCGAAGCTGCGCTGCTTGCCGCTGATCACCAGGCGGCGCAGGCTGACGTCGGGGTCCTGCGTCACCACACGCAAGTAGCTGTTCAAATCGCCATTCGAAAAAGTGTGCCCTTCGGCGATCAGCGCCACATAATCGGCCAGGATACTCTCGGCGCGCGCGACACCGGCTTCATCGCCTTCGATCTCCAGGCAGCCATCGTGCAGACGCGTCTGTATGCCGAGATTCTCTTCGAGGAGACGAATATTCTCGTCACGTGTCCCGAACAATGATTCAATTCCGCGGCTTATTTCGACGGTGGCTTTCATGCCTTGTTTGGTGTGCGGGCCTCTGCTTGAGACGGCACAGTTGGAGATACCGGTGAGCGCGAAGCTCGATGGAGCGGACTCCGCGGTTGCGGAGAATACAACATCATCCTTTGTAAGTATAACATGGAGTTGCACCTATTTTCGGGCCTTTCAGTTGACACACCCAAGCCGGAACACTACGATTGGGGAGAATGGACAACAGGGTCATTGAAGTCCCCAACCGCCTTGACGCGACCAACGCGGAGGAGTTTGAGCGCAACTGCCGTTCGGCGGCCGGCACCGGGTGTGTCGAGCTCAATTTCGATTTCGCGAATGTCCAGTATGTCAGCAGCCTCGGGTTGCGCAGCATTCTCGCGATCGGCAAGGAAGTAGTCGCACGGGGTGGCACCCTGACTCTGCTCAACCTAAGTGGCGTGGTGCGGCAGACCTTCGAACTAGCCGGTTTTCTCGCTCTATTCCCGCACCGGCCCTGAAAGCTCATTCGTCTTCTGCCGTGCAAGCATGGAGCAGGCGGCGGCGAGGGCGAACAGCAGGGCTCCGGAGATGTAGACGGAAGAAAAGGCGTCAAGCAGCGTCTGCCGGTGCAGGGTTCCCAGCCGTGTCATGCTCAGGCGGTCGCTGGTTGCGAGAAACAGCGACAGCAGCACCTGGAAGACCGTCACGCCGAGCGTCATTCCCACTCTTCCCACCATGCGGAAGGCTCCGGCTAAAGCACCCTGCTTGCCTTTGGGCGCATTTCCCATGACCAGCGAACTATTGGATGGGATGAACGTCGCCATCACAAAAGCCATCGCGACAAAGTAGGCATAAACGGGCCAGATGGAATCGAGCCTGAGACCGAAACTGAAAAGGACAAATACCACCACGCCGAGAAGGAGCCCGAAATTGCACAGCAGGCGCGGCGAGAGTCTGCTGGCTCCAAGTTTTCCAGCCAATGGTCCCACCAGCATGTAGACCAGCGAATAGAGCAGAAACACGACGCCTGCCCGCTCCGGCGGCATTTTGCGAATGAGCGTCAGATAGAACGGGACGATGAAATTGTGTCCCGCCAGGCAGGTGAGGCAGAGGAGATTGGCGGCATTTCCACACAGGAACGGCCGGTTGGCGAACAGCGACAGTTCAATGAGCGGATGGCGCGCGGTTCGCTCACGCCACAGGAACGCCATGCCGGCCAGCAGGCTGCACGCGGCCGTGGCGAGCGTACGCGGCGACCGAAATCCGTGTTCCCCCAAGCTGTTCAGTGTCTGAACCAGGGCGAGCAGCGCAACGACGCTGAGCGCCGCTCCCGCATAATCAAACCGCGCCAGGCGGGCCTGCGGCGACTCATCCTTCGGAATTACACGCAGGCACAGAAACATGGCCGCGATGCCGATGGGCAAGTTGATGAGAAAGGCCCAATGCCAGGAAAAGTAGCCCGTCAGCAATCCTCCGAGCGGTGTGCCGACGGAGATGCCCAGGGCCGCGGCGGTGGCCAGCAAGCCAAACGCCTGGCCGCGCATAGCCGGCGGCAGGAACTTCGAAACCATGGCCGGCGTCAGCGCATAGAGCACGGCGCCTCCCACACCTTGCAGCGCGCGACCGAAAACCAGCCACGCCAGCGTGCCGGCGGCGGCGCAGATCAGCGAACTGAATGTGAATACGGTGTATCCGAACAGGAACAGTCGCCGGATGCCGAGCGTGTCGCCCAGGACCCCAAAGGCCAACAGCAGGCCGGTGACGGTGAGTTGGTAGGAAATGACGACCCAGGCGGCCGATGCCGTGTCGGTGTGGAACCAGGCTGTAATCGCCGGCAGCGAGATGTTCACGATGTAGGAATCCAGATTCACCATGAAGGTGGCAAATGCGATGCTGAATAGGAGCCACCTGTGACGTCTGGATTCCGCCTGATCGACGTCCGTCATGCGCACGCCGTCAGTGCATAGTGAGCCATCTGCGCGGCGTTCATTCCTCCCAGCCCGAGTTTTTCCGCCGTGCGGCCGGTGGTCAAGTAGTCCTCGGCATTGGCCATCGAAGCAACGTTCACCATGGCTTCAATGTTCGGCACAGGGACGCCGATCTGGCGGCCGATGGAAGCGATGGTCGCCAATCCATAGGGAATGTCTTCGGTGACATAACGGTGCCGCAGCGAATCCGGCGCCATCTGGACGTTATGTGCCGAGATCTGATACATCATCTCGTACGCGCTTTCGCCCTTCACTTTGTAGAGCACGTACATGGTGTCCATGAAGGAGAACGTCTCGCGGCACAGCAGGCTGGCGACTTCCATCCGCTCGCGATCGACGGCCTCCATGATCCGGCCCACCGAAGGCGTGATGTCGTAATGGGAGTTGCGGTAGGGCCCGATCTGTTCGATGCGGCTCATGTTCATCAGGGTTGAGATGGGGTGGATGATCAGGCCGGGCGCATCGATACTGGTCTGCAGAACTCCCATCGAGGGGGATAGTTGCGGATAGAGATCGGTCAGGACCCACAGGGCTTCGGCCGTGCGCTTGGCCGGAAGCGCGGCAAATGGCAGCGCGCTCTTGGCCGCTTTGATATTGACGTGCCCAAGGCCCTTGGTCTTGGCGGCAAAGATGAAGGAACTGGTTTCGCCGATGAGGAAATCGTCGAAGCGGCCGGCCTCCTTCAGCATCCGCGCAAAGGCCAGCGTGCCGAATTTGCCGGGATTAAAGACCACGATCTGGCCGGTCTCTCCATGTTCGATCACGGCGCGCATGTAAGGTTCCTGCCCGAAGGCCGGAACGACAATCATCACCACACGGGCTCCCTGAATCGCCGTCCGAAGATCGGTTGTCATCAGGGCCGGTTTGGCGAATCCGACCGGGGCCCCGCTGGAAGTGACACCTTCCACCATGATTCCGCCGAAGGCCATCAGCAGTTGCAGGTTGGAGGAATGCTCGGGCACGGCCGCCAGCCGTACCTCATGGCCGTTCAAGGTGAGGTCGCCGGCCATGGCGATTCCACCATGTCCAGCTCCAAGAACAGCGACTTTCATAAAACAGCCTCGTGGGCAGGCATCATAACATGAGTGTAAACGATCTTGGGTTCCGGTATTGTCACACCAAACACGTCACCCAGGGTTTGGCGCAATCCCGCCGGCTTCATACACCACAAACACGCTTATGATTGACAGAAAATGCCCTTCGTGCCATTCTTGACCTACAAGTAGCCCATCTATTCTGGGAAAAGGGAAAAACATGCGATTGGTTGGACTTGCCGTCCTGACGGCTCTGGGAACAGTTGTGTCCGCTTCGGCCGAGGCGTTGCCCGGCAAAGCGATCTTCGAGAAGACTTGCAAGAACTGCCATGGTCCCGAAGGCAAAGGGAACCCCACGGTGGATAGCTTCTGGAAGATGAAGATTCCCCGGCTGAATTCAAAGTATGTGCAGCAGAAGCCGGATGACGAGTTACGAAAGATCATCACGGGCGGAATTCGCAAAATGGAGCCTGTTCGTTTGGATGCGCCTTCGGCTCCACACCGCGCCAAATTGCAGCCGCAACAGGTGGACGATGTCATCGCTTACATTCGTACACTGAAAGCTGAGTGAACACCTTCGATGCGTGGCTCGTTGGCTGCCTGAACCGGTTTGCTGAACACTCCTGCCGGTTCGACTGGATCGTGGTGCGCTTGAGCGATTCGGAATTGGCCAAAGGCGCGGTGATCATGTTTCTTGCGTGGTGGGCCGTTTTCCAACGCGAGGAGCACGACGGAGGCCGGAAGCCCTATCAGGTATTGAGCACCATGCTGATCGCGGCCAGCGTGGCTGTGGTGGCGGCAAGAATCCTGGCCTGGGCACTCCCATTTCGCGAGCGTCCTCTGCGCGGGACGCTGCTCGCTTTTCACCTGCCGTGCGCCATGGACCGCGGGACGCTGCCGGGTTGGAGCGCGTTTCCGAGCGATCACGCCGTGCTGTTTGTCGCGCTCGCGGTGATGATCCTATTCCTGTCGAGACCGCTGGGCTCGGTTGCGCTGTTGTATGTGGGCGCCGTCATCTGCCTGCCGCGAATCTACCTGGGAATCCACTGGCCGACCGACATCCTCGCCGGCGCGCTGATTGGCGTCGGATTTGCGTATCTCACGCGAATGCCCGCACTACGCGTACTGGCCGACCGCTGGACCAGCAAGTTGTATCGCGATCGGCCCGGGCCGTTCTTCGCGCTGTTGTTCCTGCTCAGCTACCAGGTGGCGACTCTGTTTCGCGAAGTTCGTCTGGTGCTGATGGTGGCTTTGCGCTGGGCGCGGTAACTTGCGGGTTCAGGCTTTGCCGGCGGCAGCGAATTGAGTGCGCATCTGGCGCATGAAGCTCCGCATGGCGTCCATATGGCCTGGCGAACGTTTGTCGGACCAGGCTTCGTAACGTTGCGCCGCCTTTTCCATGTGCACCAGGAAGTTCTTGTCCACCCACTTCTCGCGGGCTTCCGCCACAACGGGTTTGACCATTTCCCAAACTCCGAAGAACTCCCCGCTGGTTTCGAAGAACAGGTCTTCGTGAAGCAGTCCGTAATTCAGTAGCGCGCAGGCTTGTTCCCAGTAGCTGATGACCATCCCGGCAAACGCGCCTGTTTCTGTTCCCGGGGCGGCGATGCGCATCGCGTCGTCGAGCTTCTCGACGATGTAGTTTTTGAAGAACCAGTCCCGCGCTTGCCGCAGTCGTGCCTCGCGCCGTAGATCGTAGACCTGCAAATGTAGCTGTGCCTGTTCGTGCGTCGGTTTTGTTCCCATGTCTGCTTGCATCCTTTCCCCTTTTCAAGACTCAAATGTGAACCCTCCGGTTGGATGCTGCGTGAGGTTGGCTGGGATTCCAGCATCTTTCGGCGGACACCAACTACAGCATCCGATGGCCCTTTGTCCGGCGGGCCTTCCGCGGACACCGGCTGAGGTGACCGCTGGCGCGGCGGACGAAAGTGCGGTAAAACATTCTCATAGAGAATTGTCTGTGGAAAACCGTGGATAACTTCCCGTTCGATGCGTTAAGTCTCCGTGGAGAAAGCGGTTAAAATCCACAGATTTTTTGCCCGCTGAGCCGCCGGAGGCCTTTACCTCCACTGGGCGCGGCGGCGATGATGAGAGGTCCCCTCATGGCTGCAACCGACATCGCCTTCGAAAAAGGTCTTCCCTCTAACCTGGACGCGGAGCGGTTCGTCCTCGGCTCCGTTTTGATGGACGATTCGACCTACATTCAGGTAGCCGGGCTGCTTGAGGCCAACGATTTCAGCCTGGAGAAGCATCGGCGCATTTTCCAGCGCATGAGCGAGTTGTACGAGCGCGGCGAGAAGATCGACCGCGTGACGCTCGCCAACGAACTGCTGAAGCGCGGCGAATTGGAATCCTGCGATGGGTTGAGCTACCTGGTTTCGCTGGACGATGGTTTGCCGCAATTGGCGAACGTCGACAGCTACGGCCGCATCGTCAAGGACAAGTCTCTGCTGCGGCGCATCATCCTCAGCTCGCAGCAACTCATCGACCGCTGCCTGGTGGGCAAGGAAGAACCCACCGAGATTCTGGCCAGCGCCGAGGACGCCTTCCTGAAGCTGGGCGAAGCGTCGGCCGAAAAAGGATTGGCCACGCCCGCGCAGATCATCGACGAATTCGAGGATGGCATCAACGCGTTCCTCGATCCGAGCAAGCGCGTCAAAGGCTTGAGCACCGGCTTTCTCAAACTCGACGAAATGACCGGCGGACTGCATCCGGGCGAGTTGTTCATCCTGGCGGCGCGTCCGTCGATGGGCAAAACCGCCCTGGCTTTGAACATCGCGCAGCATGTCGCCACGCATCCTAGTTTGCGCAAGACGGTGGCTATCTTCTCGCTCGAAATGTCCAAGGAGTCGCTGCTCACTCGTATGCTGTGCGCCGCGGCGCGTGTGGACAATTCGAAGTTCCGCGCGGGTTATCTCAACTCCGATGAGCGCCGCCAGTTGAGTTCCGCCGCCGCGCAGTTGATGGACGCGCCCATCTACATTGACGACACTTCGGGTGCGAACCTGATGGACGTGCATGCCAAGCTGCGACGGCTGAAACGGGATCAGGATCTGGCGCTGGTGGTCATCGACTACCTGCAACTAATGAGCGGGCGCGGCAAGTACGAAAGCCGCGTGCAGGAAGTGAGCGCGTTGTCGCGCGGACTCAAATTGATGGCTAAGGACTTGAATGTGCCCATGCTGGTGCTTTCGCAGTTGAGCCGCGCGCCTGAAACGCGTATCGGCGAGCATAAGCCGCAACTGAGCGATCTGCGCGAATCCGGAAGTATCGAGCAGGACGCCGACTTGGTGGGCTTCATCTTTCGAGAGGAAGTCTACAAGCCGGACCGCGCCGACCTGAAAGGTCTCGCGGACCTGATTCTCTCCAAACAACGTAACGGCCCCACCGGCACGGTGAAGATGGTCTTCTTCAAACAATTCACGAAGTTCGAAAACCGCAAGGAAGACTTCGGAGATTCCTCCGGCCCCGAAGAATAGCAGAGGGGATAAACTGCCTCATCATGTTGGCAGGACGGTCGGTGCCTCCGCGCAGTACCACGACCAGATTCAGACGCGCCAGCGCGGCGATACGCCGTGGACGCCGTGTTGGACTCCAGCTTGGAAACCGACGCGGGCCG
>CAZDIZ010000010.1:29194-35770 GCA_964505625.1 uncultured Solibacteraceae bacterium
GGCGATACGCCGTGGACGCCGTGTTGGACTCCAGCTTGGAAACCGACGCGGGCCGCCGGCTGAAGGTGCTGCCGCGAGGACGGCCCAAAAAGGAGGAGCCAACGCAAGCAGGGCAATGCGATGGCCAACGAAGTCTGTTTGCGAGCGGAGGATAGGATTGGAGCTTGCGCCGGAAAATGCGTCTCTCTTTCCCCCCTTCCCCCCTTTCCTCAGCGTCAGGCAAGCTTACCCCCGTAGGTCAGAAGGAGTGCCACGGCCAACGCAGCAGTACCAAAGCAAAAAGCGACGACAGCCGCGTAGAACAGACACCATGTCAACCGACCGAGTGCGCGCAAGTCATCTTTTGACGGCGCTTCTACGTGTTGGCAGGCCCTTCGCGCAGTTCCACGAAAATCACTGAGACGGTTGAGTGTGCAACCGAATCCGCATACCGCTGCAGCGCCCAAGAACACAAGCGCTAATAGCATCGCGCACTTCGCGGTAGTCCCTGGAAGAAAACTGCCATCCTTTAGCAGCGCGAAGCTGTATCCAAGCGCTGCAATCGTCAGTGCAAGAATTAGGTTTAGCGTGTATCCAAGCTGGTCAATGGCGATTTTATGCCACCGGATGCGCCTGTTCTTGTCAGGTTGGTTCGCGTCTTCGGAGACCATGGTACAGGATCATATCACGGGGGCCGGTCCGCTGTTCTTGTATACAGCCCGCGCTCCACAGGCCGCGATTCTGAGGACGGGCTACTACAGTCTCCACCACAGTGCGCCAGCGGTGAGACAAGTCTGTGTTGAATTCCGGGGACGAACTGGAAGCTGCCCGCCTCAGCGGTAAGCTTGCTTGCGATTGCGGACGCGCAAGACCTGAATCGTCTCGTCGTGCAGGTGGAAGCGGATGCGGTAGTCGCCGACGCGTAGACGATACTCGGGCGGGTCGATGCCTTGAAGCCGTTTAACATTGCCGGAGCCGGTTTCGGCGAAACGCTCTACGGCCTGCTTGGCCCGGCGGGCGATGCCTTTATCGAGCGCGGCCATGTCCTCCAACGCGGCCTCGGTCCATTCGGTCGCTCTCAATCGAGGCCCAGTCTCCGCATGGCTTCCGCATGCGGGACGCCGCTGCCGCCGTTGCGATCGAGCCACAGCCGGGCTTCGGTCGCGGCCTGCCGTTCCTGTTCGGTCTCGGGTTCGTCGTCCAGGGGCGCGTCGCGCAGAGCGGCGGCGACCGGATCGACGATGGTCTCCAGCAATCCGACCAGGGCTGCGATCTGTGTCTCGGGCAACCGGTCGATCAACCGGTGAGCGTTCTGACGGGCGTCGGTCATCGGGAACCTCCGGAATCGGCCGCCGAAGAGCGGCGGCCCCTTTCTTCCATGGTACTCCGGCCCCGACCTCGCTTGATACGAAGGCGTGACACACGAAACGGTCGATCATTGGAGAATCGTGAAGGCGGCAGATCTCCAGCGTGCTTGGTGCCCATCTACCCCACCAGCAACACGTGTACGTCCATGACGTTGGTGTTCGTAGGGCCGGTCTTGAGCAGACCTTCCAGCGGCTCGAAGAAGTGATAGGAGTCGTTGTTGTCCAGGTAACGCACGGGATCGAGGCCTAGTTTTCGCGCGCGGGCAAGCGTGCGCGCGTCGGCGATGGCTCCAGCGGCATCGGTGGGACCGTCGGTGCCGTCGGTGCCTCCGCTCAGCACGACGACGCGATCCAGACCCTCCAGGTCGATGGCGGCGGCCAGCGCGAATTCCTGATTGCGTCCGCCGAGACCGTTGCCGCGTATCTTCACCGTGGTCTCGCCTCCGGAGATGATGCACGCGGGCGGCTTCACGGGTCTGCCCGATGCGAGAATCTCCTTGGCGATGGCGGCGTGCATGCGCGCCACGTCGCGTGTTTCGCCTTCGATGAAGGTGGACAGCACCACGGTGCGCAACCCCAGGCTACGCGCGCGTTCGGCCGCCGCGCTGACGGCTAGATTGTTGCTGCCGACGACAACGTTCTGCGTTCGTTCGAAGACCGCGTCACCGGGCTTGGGCGTTTCGGAGATCTCTCCGGCGATGCCGCGTTCGATGCGCGCGCGCACGCTTGCGGGCGCCTGTTCCCAGACTCCGTATCGCGCGAGAACATCGCGTGCACCGGCGAACGTGGATGGATCGGGCGCCGCGGGCCCCGAGCCGATCACGTCCAGGTCATCTCCGATTACGTCTGACAGCAGCAGCGCCACGACGGTGGCCGGCGCGGCCAGGCGTGCCAGTTGTCCTCCCTTCAATTCCGAGATGTGCTTTCGCACGGAGTTGATCTCGTGAATGTTCGCGCCACAGGCGAGCAGGAGTTTCGTGACGGCCTGCTTTTCCTCGAGTGTAATGGGCTCGGCCGGAGCAGGCATGAGCGCGGAAGCTCCGCCGCTGATGACGCACAACACCAGATCGCGTTCGCCGGCCTGACGCGCTAGTGCGGCGATGCGTCGCGCTCCGTCGACACCGCGCCGGTCGGGCACCGGATGGCCGCACTCGTTCAATTCGATGCGGCGCAGACGCGCCAGATGGCCGTCCTTCACGTTGATGAGACCGCCGGTGACGCGGCGCGCCAGGATGCGTTCGACGGCGGCGCCCATGGCTGCCGAGGCTTTGCCGGCGCCCAACACGTAGATGTTCCGGAAGGAATTGAGCCGGTAACGGCGCTTGCCCGCGATGAGTTGATCGCCGTCCACACACAGGTGACGCGCGACAGCTTCCATCGGGTCCGCCGCAACGAGCGCGGCACGGAAAATCTGGAGAGCTTGCTTGCGAAGTTGTGCGTGCATGATGGCTTAGAAAAGCGGCAGCGCCAGAATGGCTTCGACGACGGCTTCGGCGCTCATACCGGTGGTGTCGATGCGGTAATCGGCGCGTGCATAAGCGGGCTTGCGTGCTGTGTAAAGCTGCTCGAACTTTTCGGGATCGCCGGCCAGCGGGCGGATGGTCGCGTCGGCCGCGATGCGCTGTTGCAGAACGTCGAGCGCGCAGTCCAGCCAGACCGTGACCCCGTTGTTCTCGAGCAATTCGTAGTTGCCCGGTTGAACGAACGCGCCGCCGCCGAGCGCCACAACAGCGGGCCTTCCGCTTTGCGCCTGGTGCACGTGAGCCTGAATGGCTTCGGTTTCCAAGCGGCGGAACTCGGCTTCGCCGCGATCGCGGAAGATGCCGGCGATGGTCGTGCCTTGTTCCTTCTCGATTTCCTGGTCGAGATCGACGGCGCTCCAGCCCAGACGTCCGGCCAGAAGCTGACTCACTGTGGTCTTGCCGCAGGCCATGAAGCCTACCAGGTAGATCGCCGGAGTTCGTTTGAGCTTCAGGATCATCGCGGTATTCGGAACAGCCATCATGTTACCATGCGGCGAGATAACGACTTTGACACTGGACCTCATTTTCGACGCCGACGACACGCTCTGGGAGAACAACATTTACTTCGAGCGTGCGTTCGAGGAGTTCGTCGCGTTCCTGGATCACTCGACGCTGAATGCCGTTGAAGTGCGCGCCGTGCTGGATGAGATCGAAATCGTGAACAACAAGATTCACGGCTACGGGACGGCGAACTTCATACGCAACTTGCAGCAATGCTACCGGCATCTGGCCGAGCGCGAGATACGGCAGGAGGACATCGATCGCATTCTGTCTTTGGCCGAGCACATTCTTGAGCAGCCGGTCGAGTTGATTGAAGGCGTCGAGGAGACGCTGGCGGAGCTTTCAAAGCGGCATCGTTTGACGTTGTTCACCAAGGGCCATCCCGACGAGCAGCGCATGAAGATCGATCGCAGCGGATTGGCCGGACGATTCCACCACACGGCCATCGTCAAGGAAAAGGACGCGACTGCGTATCGCAAGTTGGCCGCCGATTTCCAGATGGTGCCCGAACGCACCTGGATGATTGGTAACTCGCCGAAGTCGGATGTGAATCCGGCGCTCGAAGCCGGGTTGAACGCGGTGTTTGTTCCGCACGCGCACACCTGGGTGCTGGAGCATCAACCGGTGCCTGACCCCAGTGAGCGGCTTCTGGTGGTAGAACGGTTCTCGGACCTTTTGAAGCACTTCTAGCAAGAGGAGGATCCGCGCATGCTGACACGGCGCGACTTTTCGTTGCTCGCTACCGGCGGTGTCTTGCTCGCCGGCACGCAACGCAGTTCGGCCCACGTGGCCACCGAATGGAGTTTCACAACCGCCAAGCGCTATTCCGATCCGTTCAACGACGTGGATGTGGACGTCGTATTTCGCGGAGCGGGCGGCGAACTGCGCGTGCCGGCTTATTGGGCCGGCGGCGGTGAATGGCGTGTCCGTTTCGCGGCGCCCGCTCCGGGACGCTACGAGTACCGCACCATCGCGACCGACACTTCGAATCGCGAACTGCACGGCGTGGCGGGTGTTGTCGAGGCCGCGGCGTATGACGGCGCGAATCCGCTGTTGCGGCATGGCGCGGTGCGTGTGGCGGCGGACAAGCGCCATCTGGAACACGCCGACGGCACGCCGTTTTTCTGGTTGGGCGATACGTGGTGGATGGCGTTGTGCAAGCGGCTGGGGTGGCCGGACGACTTCGACCGGTTAATCGCGGATCGCGTGGAGAAGGGCTTCACGGTCATACAGATCATCGCCGGACTCTATCCCGACATGCCCGCCTTCGATCCGCGCGGTGCGAACGAAGCGGGCTATCCATGGGAGAAAGATTACTCGCGCATTAATCCCGAGTATTTCGATATGGCGGACCTGCGCATACAGCGTTTGGTGAGCCGCGGTCTGGTGCCGTGCATCGTCGGTTGCTGGGGATACTTCCTGCCGTGGATGGGCGTCGAGAAGTTGAAGAAGCACTGGCGCTACCTGGTGGCGCGGTGGGGCGCTTATCCGGTGGTGTGGTGCCTGGCGGGCGAAGGCACCATGCCGTACTACTTGTCGAAGGACAAGGCGGGCGACGCCGCATTGCAGAAGAAAGGTTGGACCGAGATCGCGCGCTATGTGCGCGGCATTGACGGATACCAACACCCTATCACCATTCATCCCAGTTCGAGCGCGCGCGAGTGCGTGGAAGACCAGACCGTGTTGGACTTCGAGATGCTGCAAACGGGGCACAGCGACCGGCAGAGCATCCCGAACACCGTCCGCCTGGTGACCGGAGGGCGCGAGCGCGAACCGAAGATGCCGGTGATCAACAGTGAGGTCTGCTACGAGGGAATTCTGGAGGCGAGCCGCGAAGAGATACAGCGCTTCATGTTTTGGGCTTGCATGCTCAGCGGCGCGGCGGGACACACCTACGGCGCCAATGGCATCTGGCAGGTGAATCGCACCGAGCAGCCGTTTGGTCCCTCGCCGCATGGGCGCAGTTGGGGTGACCGCGCTTGGGACGAAGCCATGCGGCTGCCGGGCTCGCGGCAGTTGGGCATCGGCAAGGCGCTGCTTGCGCAATACGAATGGTGGCGTTTCGAGCCGCATCCGGAGTGGGTGGAGCCGCGCTGGAATGAGAAGGACTACCAACTGCCGTTCGCGGCGGGCATTCCAGGCCAGGTGCGAGTCGTATTCGTGCCGACGCGTTGGAACCCGCCGAAAATGAAGCTGCTCGAAGCCGGCGTCACGTATCGCGTAACTCTCTTCGACCCTCGCAACGGACAGCGCAAAGCGCTAGGCGAAGCCACCGGCGACGCCGCGGGCGACTGGCAGGTGCCCATCCTGCCAACGGTAGCCGATTGGGTGTTGGTGTTGGAACGCCGCTAGAAAAGGAGAGTGCAAATGCGATCGAGAGCATTGCGGGTCACGCCGGTGAAGCGCAAGGCCGAACCACGTTATCCGACCAGAGACTATCTGCGGGACCATCCGGAGCTGCTTGATCTGATTCCGCAACGTTGGCGCAACAATCGTCTAGTGCTGGGTGCGTTGAGCGGCGCCGTGTTTCTGATGGCGGCGAGCGACGCGGTTGCGGCCGATAAACCGGTCTCGTCGGCCAGCGCGCGTGTAGCACCGATCTTCATTCATGGCGACGGGCGTGGTGCGTTTGGGTGCATTGCCGTGAATCCGCCTGTTTTCTTAAGCGAGGAAGAAGCGCGCAGTGTCATTACGGATGAAGCCCGGAAAGCCGGTTTGGATTTCGCTCCGGATGCGCTCACCGTAAAGCAGACTCGACTCCCTGTCACGAATCCATTCGCTTTTCTGGCCCAAATCGACTCTCGTATGAAGGAACCGGAGCGGCCCGTCAAGGTGGGTGAGGTCGTCTTGGACGGGTACGACAGGAAGCGACAGGTGGCGTATGAGTACGTGTCCCATAACGACTTTGATGTATGGGTAGATAAGACCACCAAGTTGCAGTCGAGTGTTTACGAGTATGACTTGAAGGGCACCGCCGACGTCCTGCGAGTTGGGTTGGCGGCGGCCTCACCGTCGACGTACATCAGTGTTTTTTACGATCCGGTGAGCGCGCCACCCGAGCGAAAGGGCAGGAAACTGCCGGCCACGGACGCAGAGTGGAAGACTGTTTGGGAGAAACGCAAGGCAGCCGCCTGTCAGATCAGCGAACAACAACTCCGCGAGCAGGTGCGCGATTTCATTGCATGGTTGAAGGCCCAGGGCGTCAT
>CAZDIZ010000010.1:35870-40488 GCA_964505625.1 uncultured Solibacteraceae bacterium
AACTCCGCGAGCAGGTGCGCGATTTCATTGCATGGTTGAAGGCCCAGGGCGTCATCTAGCATGCATCTGACGCTGCACGTCACGGCCCGGTGCAACTTCCGCTGCCGCTACTGCTACGCCGCGCCGCATGAAGGCGGCGATATGAGTTGGGAAACGGCGCGGGCGGCCGTGGACCTGGCGATTGCCGCCACCCGGTGCGAGGACCCGCAAGCCAGCCTGGGCGTCATCTTCTTCGGCGGCGAGCCTCTGCTGCGCCGCGACCTCATCCGGCAGGTCATCGAGTACTGCCACGCGGAGACTCGACGCTCCGGGCAGCTTTTTCATTTCAAGTTGACCACCAACGGTTCGTTGCTCGATGAAGAATTCCTGCGCGACGAGTTGACGTCGGAGGTCTTCGTCGCGTTGAGCCACGATGGGCTGCCGGAGGCTCACGATGCGCATCGCGTCGATGCCAACGGCATGGCAACGTATGAGCGGTTGCGGCCCCGTGTCGAAGCGCTATTGCGGTGGAGGCCGTACGCGCCCGTGATGTTGGTGGTGACGCCGGAAACAGTCCGCTACTACGCGGGCTCGGTCCAACACCTGTTCCGGTGCGGGTTCCACTACCTGATCTGCTCGCTCAACTACGGTGCCGATTGGTCGCCATCGGCGCTTGATGAACTCAAACGGCAGTATCGCCAACTGGCCAGTTGGTACGAGGCGCAGACGCGCCGGGAAGAGAAGTTCTACTTCAGTCCGCTCGATACCAAGATCGCCGCGCACATTTTTCCGGGAAGCTGCCGGCGCGAGCGTTGCGAGTTGGGAGCACGGCAGATTTCCGTGGCGCCTTCGGGGAGGCTCTTCCCTTGTGTTCAATTCGTCGGCGATGGCGGTGAATCAGCGTACTCGATCGGGGACGTCATTAACGGGATCGACGAGGCGCGGCGCCGTGCGCTGTTTGAGGAAAACGATGCCGAGAAGGAATCCTGCCGCGAATGCGCCATACGGGAGCGCTGCAACCACTTCTGCGGCTGTCTGAACCGGCAGGCGACCGGGTCGTTGCGCGAAGTCTCGCCGCTTCTGTGCGCGCATGAACGCATGACCGTGGACATTGCGGATAGTCTGGCTGAGCGACTATTTCGCGCGCGCAACGCGATGTTCATCCAGAAACAGTACAACGAGTACTTCCCTCTGGTGTCGCTGGCCGAAGACCGGTCCGGTTCTTCGAGCACAAAACGCTAGATGCTGCACTCTTCCTTGCACATGCGCATGAATTCGCGCGCGGCGCGGGAGAGGTAGCCTTTTTTGAGATAGACCAGGCAAACCGGGCAGCGGAAGGGCAGGCCGCGGATACGGAAGTGGCGGATCTTGTCGGCCACCGCGCGCCGCAGCGATAGAAACGCCGCGCCGCCGTTGGTCTGGATCATCTTGGCGATGGTCTCTTCGTTTTCGAGTTCCATCGAGACCACGGGTTCGACGCCCTGGCTGCGCAGGCGCAGGTCCAGGTACTGCCTCATCGTGCTGCTCGGCGAGTAAGCAAGCAGTGGAACGTCTCGCAGATCGGCTGGCGAGATCACGCGGCTCGCCGACAAGGGGTGATCGGCGCCCACCGCGAGCACGAACTCCTCCTCGTACAGCAGTTCCACAGTGACCTCCGGCCGCACGTTGGGCAGTTCGCGCGGGGCGAATACCAGCCCTAGGTCCAAGTCGCCGTTGACGATTTTGTGGAAGATCTCGCTGACCGTGCTGGTGGTCACATGCAACGATGCTTTGGAATGCTTGCGCCGGAATCGCTGCAGCACATTCGGCAGAAAAAACATGAGCACGGTAGTGGAAGTGCCCAGCCGGAAGCCGCCGCGTTCCAGGTCGGACAGGTCCTTGAGTTCGCTCAGCGCCGTGCCGATTTCCTGGTGCAGCCGATCGGCCAGCGCGATCAATCGCCGTCCGGCTTCGGTGGGTTGAACATGGCGTCCGTTGCGGTGAAAAACGCGCTCGCCGAGTTCCTCCTCCAACATCCGGATTTGCCGGTGAACGGCGGGGTGTGAAAGGTGCATCAGTTCACCGGCTCGCTTGTACCCACCGGCGTCCGCCACCGCCTTCAACATATCCAACTGCCGCAATTCCAATTTGCGAGACCCTGGAGCGAATTGTAACGTTTGGTGACAGTAGAATTCAAATCGTTCTAATTTTCGTACCTTGCGCTGGGGTGTAAGGACGGGGGACAATCCATAGTGTTCCCCTTCCTGTGATTTGGGAAGGGTTCATAACTATCACATCTCAAAGGGATTTCCTGCATGAACCGCGTTCTGTGTTACGTGTTGGTGGCTAGCTTGGCCCTTGGGGCAAGCCTAACGGCGGCGGATCTGGGGGCGTTGTTTGCCGATCCTCCGCAAGACGCGCGTGCGCGCGTATGGTGGTTGTGGCTGCACTCCAACACGAGCGATACCCGGATCACTCACGATTTGGAGGAGATGAAGAAGAAGGGAATCGGCGGGTTCCTGCAGTGGGACCCGGGGCCGGGCCCCAGCCGTTTTGGGACGCGCGCCGTCGATTTACCGCCCGCATCTTCTTGGATGAGCCCGGAATATCGCGCCGCGATGCGTCATACGTTCGCGGAAGCGGACCGCTTGGGGTTGGAGGCGGCGATGGCGCTGATGCCGGGCGCCAACTGCGGCGGCCCGTGGATGTCGCCGGAGTTGAGCGCGCAGAGGCTAGTCGTCGGTGCGACCAACGTCATCGGCCCGCGCCGCTTCTCGGAAGTGCTGCCGCTGCCTGAGGGCGTGGCGCGCGGCGCCGACGGAAAGCCAATTCATTACCGGGACATCGCCGTGTTCGCTGCCGAGCCGCCCAGGGTGGGGCACGGAGGCTCCGGTTCCGAGGTCGCGCAGGTGTTTCCGACCGTGGATCTGCAGAGTATCGAAATTGGCAATCCGTGGATGGATGTCACCAAGTACATGGACGCGAGCGGGCGTTTGAACTGGGACGTGCCGGCGGGCGTCTACCGCATCTTGCGGATTGGTTATTCGAGCAACGGGCAGAAAGCCGACTACTCCAACCCGGACGCGCCGGGATTCTACGCCGACCACATGAATCCGAAGGCCATCGCACACAACTTCAATAGCATGTTGAAGGAGTTGTTCGGTGACGGTCCGCTGCCTCGCAGCCTCAAGTACGTGCATTGCGACAGTTACGAGATCTACAACTCCGATTGGACGCCGAACCTGATCGAGGAATTCCGCCGCCGCCGCGGTTACGATCCGACACCGTTCCTGCCGGTGCTGGCCGGCGGTAACGTCTACAGCCGCGCGATCACCGCGCGGTTCCGCAACGATCTGGATCGCACGCGAGCCGACTGCTTCGCCGAGTACCACTATCAGCTTCTGTACGATCTGGCGCACAGCCGGGGATTGAAGTTCCACAGTGAATCGGCGGGTCCGCGAGTGATCGCGTTGGACGCGCTGGAAGCGCTGGGACGAAACGACTACCCGATGGGCGAATTCTGGCTTGAGGCCGAGACGCATCGCGTGACCCAGGAGGAGCGTTTCTATGTGAATATGACCGCCACGGCGGCTCACATTTACGGCAAGCGTTACGTGGCCGCGGAGGCGTTCACCAGTATTGGCGGCCATTGGGAAGAGGATCCGTGGCGGCTGAAAACGTCCGGCGATCAGGCGTTTCTGGACGGCGCCAACCGGCTCTACGTACACACGTTTACACACTCGCCGGAGAAGTTCGGCAAGCCCGGCATCGAGTATTTCGCGGGTACGCATATCAATCCGAATCTGACGTGGTGGGATCAGTCCAAGGCGTGGTTCGACTATCTGGCGCGCTGCCAATTGCTACTCAGTGAGGGCCTGTTCGTGGCCGATGTACTGTACTTCTATGGCGATCAGACGCCGGCCTATGTGCAGTCGAAGCACGTCGATCCGTCGCTTGGCGCGGGCTACGATTACGATGTCACCAACGGAGAAGTGATTCGCACTCGGCTGTCGGTGAAAGACGGGCGTCTCACGCTACCCGACGGCATGAGCTACCGGATTCTGGTGATGCCGGAGGGTAAGCCCGTTGCGCCGGACACGATGCGCAAGATCGAGGAATTGGTGAAAGCGGGCGCCACCTTAGTGGGACCGCCGCCCAGCCAAGCGCCGGGACTCACCGACTACAAAGCACGCGACGAAGAGATACGGACGATCGCCAAGCGCATGTGGGGCGCGGTCGACGGCAAGCAGGTGTTCGAGAATCGTTACGGCAAGGGCCGCGTGATTTGGGGACGCACGTTGCGCCAGGTGCTCACATCCAGCGGCGCGGGTCCGGATTTCGCGTTTACCGGCGCGCCCAATTCGCGCTTCGATGCGATTCACCGGCGCACGGACGATGCGGACTTCTACTTCGTCGTCAACAAGAGCAACCGCTGGGAGACCTTTGACGCTTCATTCCGTGTGAGCGGACGCGCCGTGGAGTTGTGGGACCCGGCGACCGGCGCGCGGCGGCCGCAGTTGGTGTATCGGGCGGAGAACGGGCGCACGGTGGTTCCGATGCGTCTCGCACCGCATGGGTCGATCTTCGTGGCCTTCCGCGGGACGATGCCTGTGAATCACGCCGTGTCGGTCTCGGGCGGAGCTGAGTTGATTGCCGCGGC
>CAZDIZ010000010.1:40588-44977 GCA_964505625.1 uncultured Solibacteraceae bacterium
CTTTGGGTGAACCGCATGATCGGTGACGAGAAGTTGCCCGAGGCAAAGCGCTACACGCACTCGAACATGTACAAGTTCCGCGCGGATTCGCCTCTGCGTACATCCGGTTTGCTGGGGCCGGTGCGGATTGTCGCCGCGCGCGATCTCGAAGTGAAGTAAGACGCGCGCGGCGCCTTACTTCAACGTGATGGTGATCTCCGGGGCGGGGAACACACGCAGCGTGGTCCAACCGTTGGCGGAGGTTGGCTGCAACGCGCGGCCTTCGGGGACCTGCGTGGCCGACTGGAACGGATAAAGGTTCGCGTCCAGGCTCAGGTCGACATAAGCGGCCTTGTAGCGAGTTCTCTTGCGGGCTTCGGTTGCGATCTGGTGATCGATCAAGTGCAGCACCAAGCCTGCCGGATTCCGGCGCAGGTAGACGGTGTAGCGAGCCGTGACGTCGGTGCCATCGATTGCGCGCAGGCGGATGAGCGGCGCCGGAAGCGCGGCTTTCCACAACGCTGTCATAGCTTCAGGGTTGTCGACGAATGCGGTTTCCGCGGGCGCAACCGCGAACGCATAACCGGATCCCGCGCGAGCGCGTGTGACGACGGGCAATGATCCTTCGCTCGCCGTTGTGGCCCACGCGAGCGCTTCCGCGCCTTGCAGGCGAAAGTCGGGCATCGGATCCAGCAGCGGCAGCTTGATGGAGTCGAATTCCATGGTCATCCCGCGCCAGATAGGCGGCGGCATGGAACCGGCCACCTGCAAGCCGAACAGAGGATGCGCCTTGAGTGCGCCGGCGGGCTGACCGAGCCCTACGCCTCCGCCGAAACTGATGACGCGTCCGCCGGCGCGCACGAAAGCTTCGACTTTGGCGGTGTCGGCCGGGGACAGGCACGCGCGCGCAGGAACAATCAAGGTGCGAATTCCGGCGGGGATGGTTTCCCAATGCTGCGCGTTGTCGGCGTTCAGCAGGCGGCGAGGCATGTAGCCGGCCTCGCGCAGACCTTCCTCCATCTTGAGCAGCGTGGGCGAGTAAGCGCCGCCGCCCGGCCAGTCAAGCAAGCGCGCGTCGTTGGTGCCGAGGACGATGCCGACGTCGTGAATCGATTCGGCGTCGGTGAGGTGAGGACGGCGCTCACGCAGCCAGGCGGCGGCGTTGTCGATCAACTGCAGCACGGCCTCTTCAGGCCGGCCGTCATGGCCGAGGGTGATCGACATATAGTAATTCATGCCTCCGCCGAGTACGGTGGCGAGTTCGGCGCGCACCTCGGCGTTGGTTTTGGTTGTGGGAGGAGCGTCGCCGCCCAAGGGCGTGAACCACTCATCCGATAGCATAGAGAGACCCTCGTAGGGCTTCTCGTAGATACCGAGCAGATGGGCGTAGTTGCGTTGCCGGACGTAGTCGGCGATTTCGGTGCTATAGTAATCCGCCGATTGTCCGAGCCCAACCGCTCCGCGCGGGCCGAGGAACAACGGATCGACCAAGCCGTTGAAGGTGAGCACGGCCGTGGGCTTCAGCGAACGGATCAGTGCCGAAGCTTCCTGATTCCATTCGATGGCCGAATCGACGGCGAACTCGCGTCGCTCGAAGGTGGAGGCGGTGGCGTACGGCTTGCCATAGTGCTTGGCGAACGCGGCGGCGGTCCAGGGATCGCTCGAATACGAGGGACACTGCACGGAGTCAAGCCAGAGTCCATCGACGCCGTAGTCTTTAACCAGTTCCTCGATCTGCTTGCGCACGATGGCGCGGAACGGTGAGTGGACGCTCAGCAGCGCGCAAGGCCACGGCTTAGGGTAGGTGATGATCTGGCCGCGTCCATCGCGCGCGGCGTACTTCTCAAATTCGGGATTACCGTCGTAGAAGGTGTTGAAGTAGACCACCAGGCGAAGACCCTGACGGTGGCACTCGGGCGCGAGTTCGCCCAGAAAGTCGCGGCTGGTTTGATAACTCGTCGTGGAGGTCTTGCGGAACACCAGCCCATCGATCCACTTGTCGTACCAGATGATGGTGGCGGCGCCGGAGGCCTTCAAACGTGTGACCAGCGCGCGGGCATCGAAGTTTTTGCCGATGCCGGTGCGCCATTGGTCGATGGTGTATCCGGTGTGTTGCGGGTCCTTGATGAACCCGAGCATCACGCTTAATTGAGGCGGTCGGTAGAACTCCGCGCGTCCAAAGTTCTTCCGGGGCGTTTGCGCGAATGCAAGCTGCGCCGCGGCCAGCAGCATTACGAGTAATAGACGACGATTCACTTACTTGCCTCCAACTTACTTATCTACTTACTTACTTAATTGATGGCGCTACTGTTAGCGCACAAAAACTACCTCGCGATTATAACCATGGAACCACGGAGCGGCGCAAGCAACGTTCAGCATCGGCGCGCGGGCGCGCGCAAGCTTCCACTCGGTTGGCGCGGCTCAGCGGTGGGCTTGATGCGCCAAGGTTCCGAAAGTGTATACTGACTCGTAAAGAGGCGAGGCGGAGGAGGCAGGTGTAAGGCAATGACGGCACCAGGAATCCCCATGCTGGGTGGTACGTATTCCATCGTTCAATTGGCTCTCCCAGTGCGTCCTTTGACAAACATCGGAATTCTGCTCCTTGATGTGTCGAACGACAAGCTGTACATGCGCTGGCGTGCCGATGTGGCGGAGTTGGCGGGGCCGGACGAAGGCGCGATTCTCGGCCTGATGGCGGAGGAGTTCGAGATACGTCTGGCACGCATGGGCGGCGATGCGTTCGTGCAGTTCTTGGAGGAAACGCTGGCGAACGTATTACGCATTACGGCGCGGGAGCCCATCACAGTCGCAGATTTTGACCGGGATGCCGATGCGCTGTTCCGGAAGCACGTGCTGATGGCGAGGGCGGCGTCGGCTTAGGAGGAGGCCGAAAAGCGGGACAGCGGTATGTGCCCCGTTTTTCGGCATCCTCCACTCCGACAGCGGTTGGGACCTAAGCAACGCCAGACCCGGCACACGTGCTGGAACGCTTCGCTGCGGGCCGGACTACGGACAAAGCAGGCTTTCTGGCTCCAGAAGCGGGCTTGGCACAAGGGTAGCTGACCACCGTCGGAAGGATCCGTGGCCGCACCTGGTCGTGCATCAGGTCTCCGATCCGAGCGCGCCGCCGCAACAGTTGGTTCAAGAGGCGCTCGAACTGAGGACGGTCCTTGCCGATCCAGATTTCGGGAATCTCAGCCGCGATTCGTTCGATCTGTTCGGCCGGGAACTGCCTTACTTTCTCGATCCACGGTTCAACGTCTCTGTCGTAGTCGATGCCGTCATAGACCTCGGGATCACGATAGAGGCCCAACAGTGGCGCGTCCAGGAATTCCCAGTGTTCACCGTTGAACACCTGGCCGAAGTCGATCATCTCCGCGACGTAGCGTCGCTGGCTTGTGGTGTTTGAGGTGCTTGCGGTTTCCGCATCATCATCTTGGGCCGCGTGGAAGATGGCCTGGCGTGCATCGGCATTGCCGAGCCACTTGTCCACGGCCAACATGCCCATGAAGTCCTGGCGGTTGGTAACGTCGCGCAGCAGTTTCGACGGGAAAATATCAAAGATAGCCATCTCCCTGGGCGTGTCGGGATAAAGCGATCCAAAGTGAGGCCCCGGAAGCGGACGCTCGCGAAAGTGCGCGTACTCGATGTAGATGTCAGCGTTGCTTTCGAGAAATGCGCGGCTGCAACGCACGATTGCCGTTTCGGGAGTGCGGATACCTAGGTACTCCGCTATCTTGTTTCCTACCCACTCGTTAACGAGGGTTCTTCTTCCCTGTGGATTGTTCGAGAACTTCACGACGTAGCGTCGATCAGTATCGACTTCCAGGAGATGCGCCTGGCAGCCGCCCCGCATTTTTCGTATAAAGCTCACAGCCCGCTGCTCTTGAATACTGCACAGACTGGTACTGGTATGAAATGAAAAGATCGTCGCCATACAAACTCGGGATGAACGGTATTCGCATGAGAATCGGTATACGCGGAGAGAGTGTCAAACGAAGGTTGAATCTCTCGATCAGACCCCGACTTCTTGCACCGAACTCCTTCGATGCGATGGTGGTAGGGAACCGGGGCACAACTCGACGTATCTCCTTGCGCCCGATCTTCGCCCCGCAAATGGGAACGGTACTATTCGCCGCAGTGATAATGTTGGGTTGTGCGAACACTGATAGGCGCAGTCGTGCTGGGGTACCTGACGTTGAATGCCGGTGTAGCGCAGCCGCGCTTTCCCATGCGCTATCTGGCCGACATCGGCAGCCTTGGAGTTCCCGAGCGCGGAGACACGCGGAAGTTCGTGGACTTGGGCGTGGCGCGCGCGTACCCGGACAACGGCGACGTAGTTCGGCTCGAGGGACGGGACCGAAAAGGAAATCCCTGGCGCGTCTGGCTACCGCAGGTTGGCGGAATGGG
>CAZDIZ010000010.1:45077-48446 GCA_964505625.1 uncultured Solibacteraceae bacterium
GGCGCCGAGCTCGTAGTGCTGCTGTTTGAATCCAACGGACGTCCAGTGCCATGGCAGTTGAGCACGCAGGTTCCCGCGGGCGGCAAATTCCCTTATGTGCCCGCCATTGTTCTGGATGCCGACGGGAACGGGCGCGCCGAGATTGTCACGACGTCGTGCGAGTACGCGGACGGTTCGCGCCGGTTTGGTGAGGACCGGCGTGTCACCGGCGTCTATCAGGCTCTGGAGGCGCGTTGGATGCCGCTGCAGCAAGCGGTGTTGGCTTCGTATGTGAGTGCGGCCAAGACCAGTCACCGCGTGGGCGGCCAAGGATGGGTGCGCTGGCTGCCCGCGCGACCACGCCAATGGGAAGATCCGATGCGCGGACTTGATTCCGCCGCTCGGGTGCGTATCACGCGTCTGACCACGGGGGAGATTGGATGCGGTGGCGCGCAGTTGAAAGTGGACAACAATAAAGCGGAACACTACAGAGTCTCGATCGACACCGACGATCCTTGCGCACGGCGCGCCACGGATCATGTCGAATACTCCGATGGACGCACGTTTGCGGAATGGCCACTCGCGGTGATCGACGCTCCGGAGGGACGCGATATCTACGTGGCTCGCTCGGACGAAGCACAGCGCCGCATATTGCGTGGCGGCTACCTCTGTAAGTTACTTGGACCGGAGGCCGCGCCAACGTGGGTGTGGGCCGACGCCGTCCCGGCGGAGCAAGCGCCCGGACGTGTCTCAGCCCGGCTAGTGACGACGCAAGTATCGCGAAAGACAATTATCCTCCGCGAAGGTCCGGCGCCGGCTTCCGACATCGATGCCTATGCTGAAAGAGGCCGCGCGTGTTTCTCGCTACGCCTCAACGCGGACGTGCCGGAAATGTTCGTCTCCCAGGGATGTCCGTATCCGGAGAAGTATCGCAAGGCCGGCATCCACGCCGGACAACTGCGGATTCGAGAAAGCATGGCATGGCAGGTTCTATCGGGGGAACGCGAATTACGCCTGTGGCGAAGCGAAGATGCGGGCCGTATAGCGACCCTTCGTTTCGAAGCGCCTGGCGGCGAAGACCTGTCGCTGGTGGGTGTGACGGAGCTTGGAAGCTACTGGCTTGCGGAGTGGAACGGGAGTCAGGGACATCTTCTCGCGCTGCATGATGACGATGGCCGTCCGATAGACAACATCGAACGGGCCACGGTTGAAGGAGAGTTGTTTTCCAGCAATAGCTACGACGGCCTCTACTTGCTCCGCTGGTCGAACGGGCGCCCGCGCGAATTGATCCAACTGCGGGCCGCCGTCGAATGGAGCGTTGCCCGCTAGTCGCGCGTTTAACGCGCGGCGCCGGCGGCGCGGTTGGCGAAGTCCAGGATGACGCTGGGATAGATGCCCAGTAGCAGCGTTCCAAGCGCGGTGGTCCACAGCACGACGCGGATACCAGGCGGTTGCGGCGGTAGGTGTTGGGTGGATTCGTTCGGCTCGCGCATGTACATGATCACCAGGATGCGCAGATAGTAGTACGCCGCCACGGCGCTGGTGAGCAGGCCGAGAATCGTTAGCCACACCAAGTTCGCTTCGAGCGCTGCCTTGAAGACGTAGAACTTGGCGAAGAACCCTCCGGTCAGCGGCACTCCGATCAGCGACAACAGCAGAACGCTGAACAGGGCCGCGGTGACTGGCTGCCGTTCGGCCAGGCCGGCCAGATCGTCGATCTCCAGGTACTTTTCACCTTCGCGTGAGAAGTACGTGACCACAGCGAAGGCGCCCAGGTTCATCAACGCGTACGCGGCCATGTAGAACATCACGGCCGCGGTTCCGCTCGAAGAGTTCGCCACCACCGCCACCAGCACGTAACCGGCATGGGCCACGGAACTGTAGGCCAGCAGGCGTTTGATGTTGGTCTGCCAGAGCGCGCCGAAGTTGCCGACGATCATGGTGGCCAGCGCCGAAATCCACACGACGGGCAGCCAACGGTCCGACACCGGTTCGAAAGCGGTGACGAAAATGCGCAGCAGCATGGCGAACGCGGCTGCCTTGGGTCCGGCGGACATGAACGCGGCGGCCGGCGCGGGCGCGCCTTGATAAACGTCGGGCGCCCAGTTCTGAAACGGCGCCGCGGATACTTTGAAGGCCAGGCCCACCAGTATCAGTGCCGCGGCCGCTGCCACCAGCGCGTGCGACGGCGTGGTGGCGGCATTGGCCATGGCGCGGCGCACCGCGATCAAATTCGTAGTGCCAGAAGCGCCGTAAATCCAGGCCACTCCGTAAAGAAAGAATGCCGTGGCGAACGAGCCGAGCAGGAAGTACTTGATGGCGGCTTCGTTGGCGCGGCGGTCGTCGCGCAGATATCCGGCCAGCACGTAGGTGGCGATCGACGAGATCTCCAGGCCGATGAAGAGCACCATCAATTCCGTGCCCGACACCATGATGCATTGGCCGGCGACCGAGTACAGGATCAGCGCGTAGTACTCGCCGCCATCGGCGCCTTCGCGGCGAAGATACTGCTGCGCCATGAGCACGGCGAGCAGACCCGCCACAATCACCAGCGCGCGGAAGAACGCGGCAAAGCCGTCCAGCACCACCGACTGGTTGAAGCCGAAGCCGGGATTGGCCCACACACTCACTGACGCCCAGAGCGCGGCGAGCAATCCGCCTACCGCGACGTGCCCCAGCGGGCGCGCTTCGCGCGTGCCGCGCAGTGCTTCCGCCACCATGATGCCGGTGGCCACCAGGATGAGAATGATTTCGGGCAGCAGCCGCAAGATCTCCACCGGGGAAGGCGCGTAGTTAACGTTCATGGGTGGCCTCCCCGGCGAGTGCCGGCATAGGTGACTTCAAATCGACGCGGTATTCCACGCCGGTTTTTGAGCGGTCCAGTATCACCGTATTGACCGCGCTGATGGGCGGTAGAAACGCTTGCGGGCCGATTCCCATCCAGAGCATCAGAGCGAGCAAGGGCAGGATGGCGGCCCACTCGCGGCGGTTCAAATCGATCATGTGGTGCCGCACCATTTCCGGAGTCTCGCCGAGAAAGGCGCGCTGATAGAGCCAGAGCATGTAACAAGCTGAAAGGATCACACCCACGGCGGCCCACGCGGCCCACGTGAAATTCGCTTGCGCGGTGCCTTGCAGCACCAGGAATTCTCCAACGAAGTTGTTGAGCGTGGGCAGGCCGATGCTGGCCAGCATGGTGATCATGAAAACGATGGCAAGGTTGGGAGCGGGCGTCGCGATGCCGCCGTAGTCAGCGATGTCCAGCGAATGACGCCGCTCGTAGAGATAGCCGACCAAAATGAAGAGCGCGCCGGTGGAGATGCCGTGATTCAACATCTGGTAAACCGCGCCGTCCATGCCCATCTGCGTGAACGAGAAGATGCCCAGCAC
>CAZDIZ010000010.1:48546-54573 GCA_964505625.1 uncultured Solibacteraceae bacterium
GTGTGCAGCGGGAATAGCGGTACCTTGATGGCGAAGGCGAAGAAGAAAGCCAGGAAGAGCCAGAACTGCTCGCGACCGCTGAACAGCGCGGGATTCGCCGCCATCGCTTCCAGGATGCGCGGGTAATCAAACGTCCCGGTCGCATTGTAGAGGTAGATAATGCCCGCGAGCATCAAGACCGAACCGGCCATCGTGTATAGGAAGAACTTGACCGCGGCGTAAATGCGCCGTTCGTGGCCCCATACGCCGATCAGGAAGTACATGGGAACCAGCGAGATTTCCCAGAACACGTAAAACAGGAACAGGTCCAGGGCCACGAACACGCCGATCAAACCGAATTCAAGCAACAACAGAAGCGCGTGGAATTCCTTGACCCGTTTGTCGATGTGACGCCAGCTTATCGCCACTGCGATGGGCGTGAGCAGTGTTGCCAGAATCACCAGCCACAAGCTGAGCCCATCCACGGCGACGTGATAACGGATAGCGGGCGACGCGATCCACACAACGTTGGTGGAGAACTGCGGGCTCGCCGGATCGGTCATTACCGGCCAGATCAGCCCGATCGAAACCAGGAATACCAACAGTGACACGCCGAGCGTGAGCTGACGGATCATCCGCTCGTTCTGCCTGGGAACCAGCACGACGGCGAGGAAGCCGAGAACGGGCAACGCCAGCAGGACGTTGAGGAAACTCATCGGAAGCCTCCCGCCGCCGCCAGCAGCAGCAAGGCGCCCAACACGATCCACACCGCGTAGTTGCGTATGTAGCCGGACTGCGCCAGTCGCACCACGCCGCCAATCGAACGCGCCTTCGCTCCGATGCCGTTCACCACGCCGTCAATCCCTCTCGCGTCGGCTCCCTGCCACAAGATCTTCTCCGAGCCTTTCACCAGCGGGCGCACGATCAGCGCGCCGTAGAGTTCGTCGATCCGGTACTTGTCGAGCACCAGTCGGTACAGCCCCCCGAGCGAGTCCGCGATGCGGTCGGCCATACCTGGCCGCGCCACGTAGAGGTAGTAGGCCAGCGCGATACCCGCGAAGCCGGCGGCGACCGAGATGAAGACCAGCAGTTGATTGTGTCCCTCGCCGGAAGCAGGGAACATCGGTTCCAACCAGTTCGGAATGTCGATGTAGCCTCCGGCGAGCGAAAGCAGTGCCAGTACCACCAGTGGCGCGGTCATCGAATCGGGCGATTCATGCGGATGCGCCGTGCCGCGATAGTCTCCGAAGAAGGCCAGAAACACGGCGCGAAAAACGTAGAACGCGGTCATCCCGGCGGTGATCACGCCCACCCAATACATCCACGGCGCGTGATGATGCGCGGCCAGTAGAATGGCGTCCTTACTGTGGAATCCGGCGAATGGCGGCACGCCGGCGATGGCTAATGCCGCGGCGAAGATGGTCCAGAAGGTGATGGGCGTCTTCTTGCGCAGCCCGCCCATGTTGCGCAGGTCCTGTTCTCCGGCGAGTGCGTGGATCACGCTGCCGGCGCCCAGAAACAGTAGCGCCTTGAAGAAAGCATGCGTCACCAGGTGGAAGATGCCGGCCGAGAACGCTCCCGAGCCAAGGCCCACGAACATGTAGCCCAACTGCGAAACCGTCGAATAGGCGAAGACCTTCTTGATGTCGTTTTGCGCCAGTCCGATGGTGGCGGAGAAGAACGCCGTCGCGAGTCCCACTACGGCCACCGTGCTCAACGCGATGGGGGCGTGCTGGTAGATGGGCGCGCAGCGCGCCACCATGTAGACGCCCGCGGTCACCATGGTGGCGGCGTGGATCAACGCGGAGACCGGTGTGGGACCTTCCATGGCGTCGGGCAGCCACACGTAGAGCGGAATCTGCGCGCTCTTGCCGGTGGCGCCCACCAGCAGCAAAATGCCGATGGCGGTGAGCACGCCGGGGTTCTGTTCGACGGCGCGCGCGTTCACTTGGGTGAACACTCGCGCGAAATCCAGCGCACCGAACTGAAGCACGGTGAGGAATACGGCGAGCGAGAAACCGAAGTCGCCCACGCGATTCACGATGAATGCTTTTTTGCCGGCATCGGTGGCGCTTTTGCGAAGGAAGTAGAAGCCGATGAGCAGGTAGCTGCACAGTCCGACGCCTTCCCAGCCGACGAACATCACCAGGAAGTTCGCGCCCAGCACCAGCAACAGCATGAAGAACATGAACAGATTCAGGTAGGCGAAGAAGCGGTAGTAGCCGCCTTCGTGCGCCATGTAGCCGGTCGCGTAGATGTGTATGAGCAGGCCGACGCCGGTGACCACCAGCAGCATCACGGCTGTGAGGCGATCCACCGCGAAGTCGACGCCGACATTCAAGCCGCCGCTCGCAAACCAGGTGAAGTAGCGCTCGACGTAAGTGCTCTCCATCGCGCCTAGCGCGGCCAGCGTCTTGAGCACCCAAAGGAACGACAACAGCACCGACCCGACGGCCACGGCGTTCACCACCGTGCGCGGAGCGCGGCGGCCGGCCAGGCCGTTGATCACGAAGCCGGCCAGCGGAAGTGCGGGAATGAGCCAGAGATGCTGCATCGTGTCAGTTCTTCATCGAATCCACGTCGTCCACCTGCAAGCTCCCGCGGTTTTTGAAAACCGTCAGAATGATGGCCAGTCCGACGCTAGCTTCCGCCGCGGCCACCACCATCACGAAAAACGTGAAGATGTGTCCATCGATGTGCCGCAGATGGTAAGAGAACGCGATGAAGCTCAGGTTCACCGCGTTGAGCATCAGCTCGATGGACATGAACATCGTAATCAGGTTGCGCCGGAAGAAGAAGCCCGCCACGCCCAAACTGAACAACACGGCGCTCAGCAATAGATACCAGCTCAGGGGGACGCCGCCGCTCATCTTAGTCGAGCTCCTTTCGGGCCAGAACGATGGCGCCCAGAATGGCGATTAGCACTAGCGCCGAGGTCAATTCGAACGGCAGCAGATAATCGGTGAACAGCTTCATGCCGATCGCGTGCGCGTTGCCGCCCGTAAACGACCCGAAGCGCACACCCTCACCGCGCGTCACCACGCGCTGCGCCAGGTAAGCCATCACTCCCAAAAAGCCGGCGAACACCGGAATGCCCAGCCAGCGCACCATGCGAGGACGCCGCGAACCGCCTTCGCGTCCCGCGTTCAGCAGCATGATCACGAAGACGAACAACACCATGATGGCGCCGGCGTAGACAATGATCTGCGCGGCGGCAATGAACTCACCGCCCAGGATCAGGTAGAGCATTGCCAGCGACGCCATCACGCCGATCAGCGAGATGGCGCCGTGGATGGGATGCGTCTGCACCACCATGTTGACGGCGCAACCCACGGCCACCAGCGCGAACACCAGAAACAGAAAGACGTCCATAGAATCAGTTGCCGTACAGAGCTATCAGAAGCCCCGTCCCGAGCAGGTTCAGCATGGCCACCGGGAACAGAAACTTCCAGGTGAAGCCCATCAATTGGTCGTAACGGAAACGCGGCGACGTGCCACGTACCCAAATGAACACAAACAGCAGCACGCTGGTCTTGATGGCGTACCAGAACATCGGGAGCAGGATCGATTGCACGGTGGGAATCAGAAACACCGCGGCCAGCGCAAACAACACAAACGCGAACACCGGCAGAGTGTAACGGTCCAGTGGACGCGCCGGGTTCAAACCGTGATAAAGCGCGATGAGCCCCGCCGAAAGGAACACCACGGTGGGCGCGAAGTTCGAACCAAACTCGGCCGGGAATAGTGGATGCCACCCGCCCAGAAACAGCAGCGTCGCCATGGCCGTGACGGTGATGATGTTGGCGTATTCGGCCATGAAGAACGATGCGAATTTCATGCTGCTGTATTCGGTGTGGAAGCCGGCCACCAGTTCGTTTTCGGCTTCCGGCAAATCGAATGGAATACGATTGGTCTCGGCGAAGCCGGAAATCAGAAACAGAATGAAGCCCACCGCCTGCGGGCCGGGCAGTTGAAACACGTGCCAGCGCGGAATCAAGCCGAAGTAGTAGCCGGACTGGTTCATCACGATGTCGTGCAGGCTCATCGTGTTGGTCACCAGCAGCACGCCCGCGACGGTCAATCCCATTGGCAGTTCATAGCTGATCATCTGCGCGGCGGCGCGCAACCCGCCGAGCAGCGCGTACTTGTTGTTGGACGACCAACCGGCCAGCGCGATGCTGTACACGCTCAACGACGATACCGCCAGAACGAACAGCACACCGACATTCAAGTCCGTCAGTTGTACGCGCGTCTCAATGCCGAACAGCTTCACTTCAGGGCCGAACGGCATCACCACAATCGGAATGAGTGCCAGCGACACCGCCAGAAACGGCGCCAGCATGTAGAAGAACTTGTCCGCCATGGGCGGCACCAGGTCTTCCTTGGTGAAGAGTTTGATCACATCGGCGAGCGGCTGCAACAGTCCGTGCGGGCCGACGCGATACGGTCCCGGACGGCGCTGTATATGGCCGAGTACTTTGCGTTCGACAAGCTGCAGGTAAGCCAGCGTGGTGAGCAGGATCGCGGCGAATACCGCCGTCTTGATCGCGCTTAGCAGGAGGAAGTTCATCGCTGGTACAACCTCCTGTCGCGTTCCGTCACGGCGTTCAACGCCTTTGAGTATCGTCCCAGCGTGCCGGAAGTGAACAGCGTGTCCTGGCTGGACCAGACATCGCCGCTGTGCGGAATACCGGACGTCGCCGCCGTGGGCTTGCCATTGTATCCGGGCACCAGGCGTTCAATTTCCTCGAGCACCGCCGCCGGTGTCGCGTACTCCAAAGCGGCTCCCATGGCGCCTGCGATCAGGCTGATAATCTCCAGATCGCTCTTGGCGCCCATGGTTGTCCCGCCGCGCACTACCCTGCGGCGCTCGCCGCATACGTTGGTCATGGTGCCGGATTTTTCGTAGGCTGATAGCGCTGGCAGCACCACGTCGGCGCAGGCGGCGGTTTCGGTGAGGAAAAGTTCCTGGACCACGACGAAAGCGCTCGACGACGCCATCGTTTGCCGGGTGAACGGATTCGCACCCACCACCCACAGCGCCCCTAGGTCCGGCGCGTCCAACATCTCCTTCAAGCTCCAACCCGGTTCGGCCACGGTTGCGTAGCCCGGCGCTAGATCCGGCGCCAAACCCATGTCGATGGCGCCTCGCGAATTGGCGTAGTCCACCAGGCAAATGTACTTCACCGGGATGCACAGCGAGTCGCCGAAGGCCACCAATGCCGCGACTTTGTCGCCTCGGATGCTATCGCCGAAGACGATGACCAGTTCGGGTTCGGCTCGCAGCTTCTCGCGCAGGGTTTCCATGCCCGAAAGCTCGTTGCCCGTTTCGGCGCGCACGATCGCGGTGGCGAACGCATCTTCGCGCACCGTGCCGCGTGTGACCACATAAGTGTGTGATTGATGATGCCGCCAGTTGGCCCGGATCTGATAGGCGAGCAGCGGATGCTGTTGCGCGAGATCGCTGCCGATGACTGCGACCGCGCGGCTCGAATAGAGATCCGCGGTAGTTGCCAAAGCGTTCACACGACCGCCGATGGCGGCCATCAGCGCCGCCACGTCTCCTGTGCGATGGTGATCGATGTTGTGCGTGCCCAGCACCAGCCGCGCTACTTTCTGCAGGCAGTAGTTCTCTTCGGTGGTGGTGCGGTTGGAGCCGATGACACCGAACTTGCCGTGCCGGTCGCGGATCTGGCGGAACTTCGTGGCCACCGTCTCGATCGCCCGCGCCCAACTCACCGGCTCCAGCTTGCCGTTCACCTTCATGAGCGGCGACTGCAAGCGTTCGGGATGCGAAGTGAAATCGAAAGCGAAGCGCCCTTTCGCGCAGAGGAACTCGCCATTGGCGCCGCTGCGGTCGCGATTATTCGCGCGGATGATGGCTCCGTTGCGGACGCCGAGCGTGGTGGTACAGCCGTCGGCGCAGTGCGCGCAGGCAGTCCCGATGTGCTGCATCTCCCAGGGGCGCGTGTGATAACGATACGTCTTGCTGGTGAGCGCGCCGACCGGACAGATGTCGATGCACATGCCGCACTCGTCGCATTCCAG
>CAZDIZ010000010.1:54673-59603 GCA_964505625.1 uncultured Solibacteraceae bacterium
CACTCGCCGCCCTTGTCGCATACCGGGCAATCCAGCGGATGGTTGGTGAGCAGGAATTCAAGCATCGACTTGCGCGCTTCGAGTACCTGCGGCGTCGACGTCCGCACCACCATGCCTTCGGCAACCGGCAGCGTGCAACTGGCCAGCAGCTTGGGTGCCTTCTCCACTTCCACCAGGCACATGCGGCAGGCGGCCTGCAGCGACAGGCCGGGGTAATAGCAGAACGCTGGAATGTGGATGCCCACCGACTTGGCCGCTTCGATGACGAGCGTCCCCGCTGGCGCTTCCACCGCCTTGTCGTCGATCGTCAGGTGAACCAGGTCCGCCATTATGCCGTCACCAGCCGCTTGGTTTTCTCGAACGGGCAAGGCCGCCCGTCCAGATGCGCTTCGAATTCCTCGCGGAATTTCTTCACGAAGGCGATGGTGGGCATGGCCGCCGCATCGCCGAGCGGACAGAACGTTCGCCCGAGCATGTTGCGCGCCAGCTCGCCAATCAGATCAATCTCCTGCCGCTCGCCCGCGCCCGCGTGGAAGCGCGTGAGCAGCTTGCTCAACCACGTGGTGCCTTCGCGGCAGGGAATGCACCAACCGCAGCTTTCATGCTTGTAGAAACGCATGATGCGCGCGGCGGCTTTCACTATGCAGGTGTCCTCGTCCATCACCACCACGCCGCCCGAACCCAGCATGCTGCCGGCCTTGGCGAGCGTGTCGTAATCCATCGCGATGTCGCACTCGTCGGCTTTCAGCACGGGGCACGATGAGCCGCCCGGGATCACGGCTTTCAGTTTCTTGCCGCCGCGCACGCCGCCGGCTACTTCCTCGATCATGCGCAGCAGGTTGAAGCCCATCGGCAGTTCGTAAACGCCGGGACGATTTACGTGGCCCGAAATGCAGAACAGCCGCGTGCCGCCGTTTTTCGGCGTGCCGAGATCGGAGAACCACGCGCCACCGTTGCGCATGATGCTGGGCACGGCGCAATAGGTTTCGACGTTGTTGAGCACCGTGGGGCAACCGAAGGCGCCCGCTATGGCCGGGAAGGGCGGGCGGATACGCGGTACGCCGCGCTTGCCTTCCAGCGATTCCAGCAGCGCCGACTCTTCGCCGCACTCATAAGATCCCGCGCCGGTGTGCGTGTAGATTTCGAAATCGAAACCCTTGCCGAGGATGTTGCGGCCCAGGTAGCCGCGCGCACGCGCCTCTTCAATGGCGCGGTCCATGATCTCTATCAGGTAGCGATATTCGCCGCGAATGTAGATGTAGCCCGCGTGTGCGTCCACCACCAGACCGGCGATCAACATGCCTTCGATCAACTGGTGCGGATCGTTTTCAAGCAGCACGCGATCCTTGCAGGTGCCCGGCTCGCCTTCGTCCGCGTTCACCACGATGTACTTCGGCTTGGGTGAAGTGCGCGGCACAAAGCTCCACTTCATGCCGGTGGGGAAGCCCGCGCCGCCTCGGCCGCGCAGGTTCGATGCCTTGAGCTCGTTCAGAATCTCCTCGGGCTTCATCGACAACGCTTTCTGGAAGCCCTGGTAGCCATCGTGCGCGAGATACGTATCGAGCGAAGTCGAGTCCGCCAGGCCGAAGCGGCTGGTGAGAACCTTCACTTCAAGCGGGCTGGGTTCGTTGTGCAGCATCGCTTTAGTGGATTCTCCGCAGGCTGTCGATCAGCCGGTCGAACTTCTCGATGGTTATCTGATGATGGAAGTCGTAGCCAACCTGCAAGGCGGGTCCCCAAGAACACGCGCCCATGCACTCGACCTCTTCGAGTGAAAACTCTCCGTCTGGAGTAACCCCCTTGTCGCCAACGCCGAGTTTTTCAGTGGCGTGCGCCCACAACTCTTCGGCGCCGTTCAGCAGGCAACTGATGTTGGTGCAAATCTGAATGTGGTGGCGCCCGGCGGGCTTGCGCCGCAGCATGGTGTAGTAGCTGACGACCTCTTCCACCTGCGGTGGTTCAAGCGAAAGCCGGGAAGCAACCTCGGCGACCAGCTCGGGCGTGACCGAACCCACTTCGTCCTGCGCGAACATCAGCATGGGAATGAGCGCGGCGCGCTGCCGCCCCGGAGGATAGCAACCAATCAGCTTGGCGAACTTGGCTTCCAACTCCGCGGAAAATGTCATCTAGCGATCCACGTCTCCCAGTACGATGTCCAGACTGCCCAGCGTTGTGATGATGTCGGCCAGCATCCTGCCCTCAATCCCTTTCGGCAGCGCCTGCAGGTTGCCGAAGCTGGGCGTGCGCATGTGCACGCGCCAGGGCTTCGGGCCGCCGTCGCTTACCACGTAGTAACCCAGTTCTCCGCGCGGCGATTCGATGGCCTGATACACTTCGCCCGCCGGTACACGAAAACCTTCGGTGACGATCTTGAAGTGATGGATGAGCGCTTCCATCTCGGTCTTCATCTTCTCGCGGTCGGGCAGCACTACCTTGGGCGCATCGGCCGTGAACGGTCCTTCGGGCATCCCCTCGAGCGCTTGTTGCGCAATGCGCGCGGACTGGCGGAACTCTTCCATGCGCACTTGATAACGCGCGTAGACGTCTCCGGCGGTCCGCGTGGGGATGTCGAAATCGAACTTGTCGTAACCGGAATACGGTTCGGACTTGCGTATGTCCCAGGCCAGGCCCGCGGCGCGAATCATCGGACCGGTCACACCCGCGTCCAGCATATCGTCGAGCGGAATGCAGCCCACGCCCTGCGTGCGCTGCATCCAGATCGGGTTGCTGGATAACAATGTCTCGTACTCGTCGACTTTGCTGGGGAACGCATCGAGGAACTTCTTCACCGGCTCGCGCCATCCGCGCGGGGCATCCAGCGCCAGCCCGCCCACGCGGAAGTAGCTGGTCATCATGCGCTGCCCGGAGAACATCTCGAAGATCCGCAAAATGTCCTCGCGCTCGCGGAAGCAGTACAGGAACACGCTCATGGCGCCGATGTCGAGCGCGTGGGTGCCCAACCACACCAGATGGCTGTTGATGCGCGTGATTTCGGTGAGCAGCACACGCATCCACTGGGCGCGCGGCGGTACCTCGATCCCAAGCAGTTTTTCCACCGCCAGGCAGTAACACAGGTTGTTGCTTAAATTGGCCAGGTAGTCCACGCGGTCGGTGAGCGGCACCACCTGCTGGTAGGTTTTTACCTCGCACTCTTTTTCGATGCCCGTATGCAGATATCCGATGTCGGATTCTGCGCGCACCACGTTTTCGCCATCCAATTCGAGCTTCAGACGCAACACGCCGTGCGTGGACGGGTGCTGCGGACCCATGTTGAGGATCATGCGCCGCGGTTCGGCGGCGTTCTTGCTTTCGACTGGAATCCCAGCGTCGCTCACTCGTTATCCCCTATTGGTCCGCGTACTCGTAACGGTCCCCATGAACCGGATAATCCTTGCGCAGCGGATGTCCTTGCCAATCCTCCGGCATCATAATGCGCCGCAGATCGGGATGATTGCGGAACCGTATGCCGAACAGGTCAAACACTTCGCGCTCATACCAATCGGCGGCGCGCCAGACCTGGGTGACGGAATCGATCTCCGGCGCCTCGCCGCCCGCGCGGCACTTCACACGCAGCCGTTCGTTACGCGCGATCGAATGCAGATGGTAGACGACATCGAAGCGTGGATCGCGTTCGGGCCAATCCACCGCGGTCACCGACGAGAGCCGTTCGAACTGCCACTCGTTCTTCAGCCACGCACACACTTGGACAAGCCTGTCCGGCGCGACTTCGACGGTCCATTCGCCGAGCTTCTGTTCAACATCAATGAATGCCGATGGATCGCGCTCAGCCATGATCCGCGCGAGCGGCATGGTCTGCGCTTGCTCGTTGAGCATAATTGCCGATTATTGGCCGCAGCCCCTCGTCTCGGTGCTGGTCCAGTCCAGCGCCCCCTTCTTCAAAACATAGAAGAACCCAGAAAGGATGAGTACGATAAAAATGAACATCTCGACGAACGCAAACAGCTTCAACTCGCGGTAGACCACCGCCCACGGATATAAGAACACGGTCTCGATGTCGAACAAGATGAAGATCATCGCGACCAGATAGAACTTGACACTGAAGCGTTCGCGCGCGCTGCCCTGCGGCACAATGCCGCATTCGTAGGGGGTGTCCTTCACGCGGTTGCGCACCCGCTTACCCAGTATGGCCGAGGCGCCCAGCATCGCTCCGGCTACTGCCGTCGCGAACACAACCTGAAGGAAGACCGGCCAATAAATTTGTGGAAATGAGGTCGGCATGAGTCCCTTCGAGAAAGGACCTTCTCTTTGAATATAATTAGGGTTTGAACAAAGTGTCAAACCCTCCGGCCTCAAAAAGGGGACAGACGCATTTTTCCGGGAGCCGCTCATGCAGGTGACCATCAATGGCGAAGCACGCCAGGTGCCCGATGGCGTCACGTTGCGAGAGCTAATCGGCTTTCTCGGCCTGGACGCGTCGCGCATCGCGGTCGAACTCAATCGCGGCATCGTCAAACGGGACGACTGGGCGGAAACGCCCGTCGCGGAAGGATCGAAGCTGGAAGTTGTGATGTTCGTCGGGGGAGGCTAGCATGCGGCGCGTGGCGCTGCGCTACGCGGCCCTTTGCTTCGTCTGTATCTGCACGCTGGCGGCCAAGGAGTTGGTCTACGCCGTCTCGATGGGCGGACCGGCTCGTGACGCATCGGCTATGTCCGGCGGATATCGCGCCGACGCGGTCAACGGCGTCGCTCTCGACCGGCAAGGCAATGTCTACGTCGCCGGCGTTACCTATTCACCCGTGTTTCCGCTTTCCGCCACCGAAAACACGGCGCGTCTGTTTGTTGCCAAGCTGAAGGCGTCGGGAAACGGCTACGAGTGGGTGCGTGTGCTCGGCGGCGGACGTGCTGACGCCGTCGCCGTGGACGCGGCGGGCAACGTCGTGGTGGCCGGAACCGGCAGCATCAACGCGCC
>CAZDIZ010000010.1:59703-66100 GCA_964505625.1 uncultured Solibacteraceae bacterium
CCGTGGACGCGGCGGGCAACGTCGTGGTGGCCGGAACCGGCAGCATCAACGCGCCTGCCGGCGCACAGTCATTTGCGGCCGGCCCGCGTGGCGCGAGTGACGTCTTCATCGCCAAATGGGACACGGCCGGAACGCCGCTGTTCACCGCTGCGATGGGCGGTTCGAAAGCCGATGCGGTGAACGCCATGACGCTCGACGCAGCGGGGAACATCTACTTGACGGGTGAGACGTTTTCAGCGGACTTTCCCGTTTCAAGCCACGTGTTTCAGAGTTCCTATCGCGCCGCCGACCCTCACTGCGGCACGCCGTTCGTTGCCAAGATCAACGCGTCGGGGACGGGCCTCACTTACGCGACCTACCTGGGCGGAACCGGGTGCGACGCCGCGCGCGCCATCGCGGTGGACGCGATTGGCAACGCGTACATCGCGGGAACGGCGAGCTCGGCCGACTTTCCCACCACGGCCGGTGTCATTCAGCCGCTCATGAAATCCACTTCTCCCGAGGGTTTCGTCGCGAAGTTGAATGCAACCGGCTCGGCGCTCCTGTTCTCGACATATATTGGCGGCACATGGGAGGATGCGGTGAACGCTGTGGCACTCGCCCAGGACGGAAGCATCGTTCTTGCGGGCACGACGGCGTCCGCCGACTTCCCCGTCACCAGCGGCGCATTCCAGGTCACGCGTCCGCGCACCGACTACTCCTTCATCGCGAAGCTGAACGCGACGGCCTCGGTGTTGATGTACTCGACTTACTTCGGCGCCGCGGCTATTCATGCTTTGGCGCTCGATGCTTCGGGTAACGCGCACGTCGCCGGTGAAACCAGCGGCGCACTGCCAGTCGTGCGCGCCATCCAACCGGTCTACTACGGTGGGCGCTGCTACAACTACTCGCCGTCGAGCGGCATGCCCACCAGTTCCTACACCTGCCCGGACGCCTTCGCCGCCGCGCTCGACCCCGCCGGTGCAGCGCTGGTCTACTCTACTTACCTCAGTGGCAGCGGAAAGAAAACGGCGCTTTCGGTTGCCGTCGACGATGCGAACGGTGTGTACATCGGCGGCCGCGGCGCGTTCTACCTGACGCAATCGAATGCACTCTCCAGCGGTGGCAGCGCGTTCCTGGGCAAGCTGGGCGGCACGCGCACGCCACCGTACTTCACGCGTGAGTCCATCACCAACGGCGCCAGTTTTGCTTCGGGCCTGCCGCTTCCCGGTGGCGCCGCCAGCCTGTTCTGCACAAACCTTGATGGGATTCCGGCGCTGCTCGCCGCATCCGGCGCGCCTCTGCCGAAAGAGCTGGGCGGAGTCTCCGTGCTTGTCGACGGCGTTGCGGCGCCTGTCTACTCGATTTCAGATTCAGGTGGCGTGCAGCAGATCAACTTTCAGGTCCCGTTCGAGACTGCGGCCAGCATCAACGCCGTCGAAGTGCGGAAAGACGGGCTATCGGCCTCCGTGCTCGGCGTGAAGAACTTCACTACCGCCGCGGGCATCTTCACAGTCGATGGTGTGAACGGCGCCATCCAACACGCCTCGGACTATGCGTTAGTCACCGCCGCGCGTCCGGCCGAGCGCGGAGAAGTTGTCATCGTATATGCGACGGGTTTAGGTGCGGTGTCGCCCAACGTGACAAGTGGAGATGCATCGCCCGTGTTTCCGCTATCGGAAGTGAGCGCGCACGCCACGGTCACCATGGGCGGTTACAACGCTGAAGTGCTGTTCGCCGGACTCGCGCCCGGTTTTGTGGGCCTCTATCAGATCAACGCGCGCGTGCCGGAAACAGCGCCCAGCGGCGACGTCGAAGTGCGCATCACTCTGCCGCCGGTAAGCGACGACACGGTGAATCCCTATCCGCTGCCCGCGCACACTGTCTATCGGGTCAGCGCGCCGGTACTCGTGCGCGTTCGCTGAAGCGCAAGCTACGGCAGATACTCGAGCGGCACGCGTTGGTAAGGAAGCGAGCGCAAGTTGGCCGAACTGACGCCGGGTGTATCCACCACCAGCATCTTGGCCGCGAACGGCGCATATTCGGCACGGAAGCCTGTGGCCGATTTCACGACGACGATCTTGTAGTCGCGCGGCTCGATTCCCTGGCTGCGATACAACTCCGGGTCGATGTTGTTCGCCGAAAGACTCGACGCGAGTACCGTCACCGTCCCCACCTGAAGCACCGCGGCACTACCCATGGTGGTTTCTTGGCCGGTGTACTGCGATCCGCGCATGGTGAAATGCCCATCGGACAGCCGCAGCACTTCCGCTTCCACCTCCACCGGGCGGCGGTTCAGCCTATCGTGCAGGCCGCCCAACGATACCTTGATGCGCGCGCCGATGCCCGCCGCGCGCGCCTGTTCGACCGCGGCTTCGTCGCGCAGCCACACCGCCGCCTTCGTGCCTGGAGCGTGTTCGAGCAGCGCGGCCAACATCTCGGCGCTATCGCCGGGCGAGCCAGCCGTGGGACTGTCGGAAGACTCCGACAACACCACCGGCGCGCCGCCGGTTGCCAACGCCTCGCGAACGGCATCAGCCGGTTTGAGCAGTGTCACGTCGAATTCGTGACGCACCTCTTCGAAGCACTTGGCAACGCCTTCGCAAAATGCACGTGCTTCAGTTTGCGATCCGGTTGTGACCGCCACCACCGCGCAGCCCATCTCTTCAATGTCGAGCCACGGTTGCACGCCGAACACCGAAAAGCTACGCACCGCGGCGGGCCGTGTTGCATTGCCGCGTCGCCACACCTCGGCCATCGGCCCCGCCGTTGTCTGCATGTTCTCGGCCGGCACCACCATGGGCAGCTTGCGCAGCACCGTGCGGGGCTTCGGTTCGCCGTTCAAAATGCCGGTGAGCATTGCAGCGGCGGCCGTGCCCGTCTCATACATATCGACGTGCGGATAGGTGCGATAGCCGATCACGGCGTCGGCGAACGTCACGATGCGCTTGGTCAGATTGGCGTGCAAATCGAGCGTCAGGGTCAGTGGCATTTGTGGTCCCACCACTTCGCGCAGGCTCTCAAGTAGCGCGCTCTCGGCATCGTCCGCGCCTTCCGCGCACATAGCGCCGTGCAGCGCCACCAGCATGCCATCTAGCGCGCCAGCAGCCTGCGCCGTGGTCTTGGCAATCCGCTTCATGCGTTTGAATTCGCCTGCCACAATGCGGCCCTTGGTGATGGCCCATCCGGCGAACAGCGGCACGGCTTCGATCTCCGCCGCTTTCAGCGCGTCCAGAAATCCGCCGATTTCCGTTCGTGTTCCTTGCCACCGCTCCACCGCTTCCACGCCCAGCGTGATGCCGAAGTCGCTGAGTGTGGTGGAGAGCGGCGAAAACGTGTTGGACTCCTGAAGCAGGTAAACCACGCCCACGCGTTTCATTGCATTCTCCCGAACAACACCATGGCAGCGATCTGCACCGCGATGCCCGCCGCCATCAGGCCGACCGCCCGCGCACCCGCGCGATGCCATTCACCCGTCGCCCATCCCCAGAAGTTACTCATGAGGATCATCGACGACATGTAGATCGGCCAGCCGATCACCGTGCCCAGCGGTCCCAACATGCCCGCAGCGGAACCGTACAGCACGGTGCTCGAAATCCACATCACGCCCATCAGCACGCACAGCACCGCATTGCGCACCGGGCGTCCTTCGCCATACGCCGCGAACGTGCGGTTGCGCCGGAGTTTGTGCGTCGTGTAGACCAGGCTGGGCAGCGAGCCCAGACTGACGGCCAGGCTCCAGACGGCATTCGACGCGTTAAACGGATCGGCGCCCAACCGCTGTGCTTCGCGCGCGATCGGCGCGCCGTAGGCCAGCGCGACATTGAGCAGCGTGGCGAGTAGTCCCGCGACGAAGCAGATCACAATGCCCATGCGGAAACGCGGATCGCGCGGCCGGTCGGCGGCGGCCATCTGCGCGCGCTCGCGCGCTTGCCCGCTCCAGGCGCACAGCAGCACGCCCGCCAGCATCAACACGTTCACTGCCACGATGCGCTCGACGCTCACGGCCGCCTTGCGCGCGTCTTCCAGAAACGTCAGCGGCAGCAGCGAGCCCAGAGCCACCGAAGTTCCCAGAATGATGCCGGAAGTGAGCGAAAGTCCGACGATGTCCGCGCCCACTCCGTAGAGCACCACGGCGAACCCCCAGGCCAGGCCGATCGCGGCCGTGACAAGTGCCGTCGTCGCGTCCACGCCGCCGTACACCGAACCGAGATGGGGCACCGTGGCGAAGCCCACCACCCAAGGAGAGATCAGATACGCGCAGGCCGAATAGACAAGCCAGAGGTTCTCCCACTTCCATCCGCGCACGTATTTCATGGGCGCGAGCACCGTGCCGCCTAGAACGCCGGCCAGGAGAATGAGTGCCAGACCGCCAATGGTCGCCGTCATCTCAGTACATCACCCATCCGCCGTCCACGTTCACGGTCTGCCCCGTCATGCCGTCGCTCAACTCCGATGCCAGAAATACGCACACTCTGGCCACGTCGAGGGGAACGATGCGCCGCCGCAGGCACTGTAACGCGACCACCGCGTCCACTTGCTCCTGCGTGGCGATCTTTTTCTCCGCTTCCGTTTCGATGGCGCCCGGCGTGACCGCGTTCACGTGCACATTTGAAGCGCCCACTTCGCGCGCCAGCGCGCGCGTGAACCCGATGATGCCGCCCTTCGAAGAAACGTAGTGCGTCAGGCCCTTCATTCCGATGTGGAAGGTGACCGAAGAGATGTTCACGATCTTGCCCGAGCCCTGCGCCACCATTTGCGGCAGCGCCAGTCGAGTGCACTGAAACACGCCTTTCAGGTTCGTCGAGACGATCTGGTCCCACTGCTCTTCGGTCATCTCGATCAGATTGTGGCGCGGGTAGATCCCCGCGTTGTTGACCAGGATGTCCAGGCGTCCGAATTCGTTCAGCGTGCGATCAATGGCGCCGCGAACCGCATCGGCGTCGCGCACATCTCCGTGGCAGGCAATGGCCGAGCCGCCGTTCGAGCGGATATCGGCCGCAACCTCCTCGGCGCCCGCGGCGTCGAGGTCGAACAACACCACGCGCGCACCTTCGCCAGAGAACGTCCGCGCGATCGACTCACCAATCCCTGTCGCCGCGCCGGTGATGATTGCAGCTTTTTTGTTAAGTAAAGCCATGGTGTTCCGGTGAAATGGACTGAACCAGTGTATGACAGCGCAGGCAGCAAGTGTGCGCGCACGTTGACACTGGGCGTCGCGACGCGGTATGTTCGCTAATGAAGTCCCACTTTCGTGGCGCGGTAGCCAAGTGGTAAGGCAGAGGTCTGCAAAACCTTTATTCGGCGGTTCGATTCCGCCCCGCGCCTCCAGTCCCTGTATGCTCAGTACGGGATGCGCTCGATTCCAGCAATGAACGTCACTCCCGGAACTACGAGTCCTGAGAGTCTTCCGTCGTTGGTCACGAACAGATCAGTCTTCGCTGCGGCGGCGCAAGCGAGTTGAATCGCGTCCGCGGGCCGGATCCGGTCGCGGCTGCGGATTTCCGCATACCTTGCGGCGGCTTCGGCTTCGAAGGCTACCAGTTCGATGGCCCCACTGGAGAAGAAGTTGGAATAGCTCTTTTGCAGGATGGTGTTTCCGGCTTCTATTGGTTTGGTGAGTGCTTCACCGACAGTCAGCCAGCTCGTTAGAAGTTGGTCGCGGCGCGCTAGCATCCTCCGGCGGAACTCAACTACCCGGGGTGACCACTCGGCGTTATTCTCAAAAAGATAGATAAAGAGATTGGTGTCCCAAAAAACCCTGGCCATCGCAAATCACCACGACTCCATCCGGATGCGTGTGTCTTTCAACAGCGCGAACAGATACGCATAATCCATCAGGTCCTTGATCTCTGTGGTAGTGGCAAGCGGACAACGGGAGACCGCGATGTCAACCTGCGTCCGTGTCAGCTTACGATTGATGAGCCGCCCTTCCCGGGAGAACCAGATCCCGGCGCCCTCTACCCGGTAGGTGAAGGGCAGTCCGCTGACAGTGTGAAATACCTTCCCTTGGTGGCTCTTGATACGATCCCATACTTCCTCCGCCAGGCTGCCAGTCGCAGGTTCGAGCCATCCTCCAGAGGGAGGCGCAGTCGGAGATTCCGACCGAAGGCGCTCCACAAAACTGTCGCCCGGTTCGCTCTTCCAAAGTTGCTTGCCGACGCCCAGCATGGACAAGACGGGGTCGTCTTCTTGAGTGAGATTGTTTGTCTCGATTCCTTTCTCTTCGGTAAGCATGTTAAGATTTAGCCTCCTTTCTCTATCTCTACTGTAAGGAGATAAGTATATTGTGTCAAGTGCCCATTGGTGAACGCACGCCGGGCGATCGGTCTGACAGTCATACAGACGCGCTCGCGCGCGGCTTTACACCCGGTAGTAATCAGCCCGCCAGTTCTTCACCGCTTTCTTGATATCGTCT
>CAZDIZ010000011.1:0-35106 GCA_964505625.1 uncultured Solibacteraceae bacterium
CTAGATCAATTCCTGCCGCACGGGCACGAACTTTCCGTCCCGGTACTGCCGCCACATGGCGAGCGCTTGCACGCAGAACGCCGTCGATACCGGGTTGACGTGCGGCACCGGCTCGCCGCCCCGCCGCCCGAACAGGAAGCCGCCGTGCACGCGCACGTCTTCGCTCAGGGCCTGATGAGCGGCCACTCTGCGCGCTTCCTCCTCGGCCGCCTCGCGATCCAACTCCAGTACGCCCAACGCATCGGCGAACAGCCGAGCCCGCAAAAGCTGTGCGCACACATCGGAACGTTCGAAGCCGGGCGATATCTCGCGCAGCAGCCGCGCCACGGTGGCAATGCCCCAACGCGCCGCCTCCGCGCATTCACTACGGCTGATGCGCGGCAGAAGTCCTTCCAGGAAATAGCAGTACGCGTGTAGACGGTCCATGACGCGGTGCGGATCATCGTCGCCGGGCAGAAAGTCCCGGTGCGTTTCGAGCGCCTGTCCGAGCGCCTGCTCGTAGTTGCGCAAGTGACGCTCGGTCCCGGCCGCCTCGTAGACGTCGTACCAGGCCAGCGCCGATTTCAACTGATAGCAGCCTGGATGGCGCGACCAACTTCCTTCCCGTGCAACGGGCGCTTTATCGGGCAGCGACAGAATCGGATGCGGCGCGTGAGCCTCGCCAAAATCCCGGCTCATGGAATCCACTGTGCGCTCAGCCGCCGCGATCCACTCCACTTCCTGCGTCGCACGCCACATCGCCAGAAAACCCCGCGCGATGATGCCACTATCGAAAAAGTACGCCCGGGCGGGCACCTGGTCCCCATTCTCGGCGTGTTCGAACGGGAAAATCGCCAGATCGGACCTCCAAGCCTCCGCGTGCAGGAACCGCGCCGCCCGCCGCGCCGCTTCCAGGTAAGCCGAATGGGAGGTCAATGTGTGAAGATATGTGAGTCCGCTCAAGGCGTAGCCGGTAATCTCAGTGGAAACCCGGCAGTTAGTTCCCACGTCCGAACGATAATAACGCGCGACTCCGCCGTTTGGTGTCTGTATTCCTGAATCGAGCAGCCACCGGCCGGCAAGGTCCAGAAAGGAATTCGGTTGCGGCAAAGACAATGTCCTTTGGAATGAAGATCGGCGCGCTCCCCCCGGTGTGCGGCCAACAGATTTTCCATTCTATCATTGCGGATGCGCGAGCTTGCTATACTAGAGGATCGTAATTCCTAACCGTATCTCGACATGAGGCCCTTCGTAGTCTTGCTCTTCTCGGCGGTAGCCGCCTTCGCCGGTGATTTCCATACGGCACAAGCCGCCCGTCTTGTCATCGGACAGCCTACTTTCGTGGCTCAGGATGAAGGCGCCAGCGCTAAGCTGCTCGGCGGTGTTGGCGGATTGGCGTACGCGAACGACATGCTGTTTGTCACCGACGCAAACCGCGTCGGCGCCACGCCGATGAACCATCGCGTGTTGATGTTCAAGAACTTGTCCCAGCAGCTTCCCGGCCCCACGGATCTGCTTACGCAAGGCGAACGCTGCAACGTCTGTAAAGGAACGGCCGATGTCGTTCTCGGACAGGACAATTTCGCGGACGTCGATCTGGACCTGAAGGCCAACCGTTTCCGCGTGCCTACCGCGGTCGCCACGGACGGCAAGATCGTCGCCATCGCCGACACCGACAACAACCGGGTGCTCATTTGGAACTCCATCCCCACTTCGAACGGCCAAGCCGCCGATGTGGTCCTGGGTCAGAGCAGCTTCACCACCAACAGCATCAGCCGCACGCCCAACAACAAGAGTCTGCGCGGGCCGCAAGGCGTCTGGATTCAGAACGGTAAGCTGTTTGTCGCCGACACGCAGGCCCATCGCGTGCTCATCTGGAACAAGATTCCGACCTCCAGCGGCGCCGCCGCGGATGTCGTCGTGGGCCAGCCCGATTTCAACACCGCGCTCGATCAGGACCTCACCAAGCAACCGGCGACCCCTTCGGCCAGCACTCTGCTGAACCCGGTTTCGGTGACCAGCGACGGTACTCGCATGTACGTCGCCGACCTGGCGCACAATCGCGTGTTGATCTGGAACTCGATTCCGACCACCAACGGCGCTGCCGCCGACGTGGTCATCGGCCAGCCTGATTTCACCACCATGGTGTCCAACAACTCCGAGGCGCTCTGCGAATCCAACGGCACCGATGAAGACACCGGAGATCTACTTTACCCCGCTCGCTGCGCCCGCACGCTGGACTTCCCGCGCTATGCGCTCAGCGACGGCAAGCGCCTGTTCATCGCCGATGGCGGTAATGATCGCGTTCTGATCTTCAACAGCGTTCCGACTACCAACGCGCCCACGCCCGACGTGATTCTCGGGCAGTTCGATCCCCAGGGCAACCAGGTTTCCGATAGCGCCAATGATCTGTTCCGCGCCGCCACCGACGTCATCCGCACTCCGATTTCACTGGCCTGGGACGGCAGCACGAACCTGTACGTCACCGACACTTTCAACCGCCGCGTGCTGGTGTTCACCGTTGGCGATCAGGAATTGCCCTATAGCGCGGTCCGCAACTCGGCCAGCCGCGAAGTGCATGCGGTGGGGGCTATTACGTTCTCCGGCGACATCACCGAGGACGACAAGATCACCATCACGATTTCGCGCGAAAGCGACAGCATCGAGAACGCTTACGTTTACAAGGTGAAGGAAGACGACGATATCGAGAAAATCATCGATGAGTTCGTCTCCCTGATCAACACCACCAACGCTGACGGCGATCCGTTGGTTCTCGCCACGCCGAACAAAGTGCTGCTGCAGATCGTACTGACGGCGCGCGAGCCCGGCGAACCGGGCAACAACGTCACGATAGAAACAAAAGTTTCCACCGACGCCACCATTTCGGTCGCTGCCAGCGGATCGGAACTCACCGGCGGTATGAATGCCGCCCAAATCGCGCCTGGAACCCTGGTCACCATTCTTGGCGACAACTTGAGTGATGAGACCGCCGCCGCGCCTGCTGGAGCCACCACGCTGCCGACTAAGCTGGGCGGCGTCAAGGTCTACGTCGACGGCATGGACGCGCCGCTGCTCTACGTTTCCCCCGGACAGATCAACGCGCAGATCCCTTGGGAAACAAACTACGAAACTACCAGTGTTAGCGTCTACGTTCGCACCGAACGCAAGGACGGCCGCGTCACCGTTACCACGCCCACCGGTGTGCCCATCATCGCCCAGAACCCCGGCATCTTCGCTGAGGAAGGCGACGATCCACGCCCCGGTGTGGTGCTCCACGGAAGCAACTACGCTACCGGCACGGTTTCGGTGGACGGTTCGGTGACACCGGGTGAAACCGGCACCATCACGATTGAGGACCGCACCTACACCTACGTATCGCAAGCCGGCGACACGCTGGAAAAGGTCCGCGACGCCTATATCAAACTGCTGAGCTTCGACCCGCGCGTCGTCGCTTATCAGGCCGGCGTTTTCACACGTATTCGTCTCCGCGCCCGCGTGCCCGGTCCTGAAGGCAACGGAATCAAGTATTCCGCCTCGGGCGCCGACAGCGGCAGCGTGATTCTCACGGCTACGACATCCGAGCTGTGCTGCGCTAACAAGGCCTACGCCCGGGTCACATCCGACAACCCGGCCCTGCCCGGCGAGACCATCATCGTCTATGCCACCGGCCTGGGCCTGGTGGAGCCCGAGGAAATCAACACCAGTCTCGTGACTGGTTCGCAGTACACCGGCCCGCTCTACAACAAACCGCTCGAATTCGTTTCCTCGTTGGCGGCCGCCAAGACCGCCAACGTGCTGTACGCGGGCCTCAAGCCTGGCACCATCGGCATCTACGAAGTTCACCTCGAATTGAACTCGGACATCCCAACCAATCCGAAGACCCAGCTCACCATCGCGCAGTCGTATTACGTGAGCAACATCATTGCGTTCCCGGTGGTCAACCAGAAACCGTCCAACTAGCCGCTTCTTCTTTGTCACGATCCGCCGCCCCGAGCTACTTGCATGCTCGGAGGCGCGGATGTGCTCTAAATTGCATCCGTGAAATGGGCTCGCCACGCTGGGCTGGCGAGCCCATTGTGCTAGGTGGGACCAATTTTCCAGCACAAAAGGGACTTAGATCTTTTATAATTTTGGGGCTAGTATTCGCCTGGCAGGAGGAATACAAGTTGAGAAGAACCGCACGTCCGCTGTGGCTGGCCGCAGGGTTAGCCGTCTTATCAGTTCCAAGTTGGGCCGGACTCATCGGAAGCCAGGTCACCGGCGAGATTTACTTCGGCAGCCTCACTGTGAACTTCTTTGAGCCGGCCTTCGCGCCCACCGGCTACCTGAACAAATCTGGCACTACCGTCACGATCGGGGACCCAGCAACGGAGTTCGGATTCTACGATGGGGACAATCGGGATACTGCCGACTTCACCGACACCCAGCTAACCGTCTCCGACATCGTGTACACGGTGGCCAACCCGTGGACCATGCGCTTCACGTCCACCACACCAGGCCTATTCACGTCACTGAACTTGGTTTCGAGCAACTTCGGTTCCGGGCTGACTTACGCCATCGAAGGTAATACCATCGTCCTCACTTGGGCGGGGACGAGTACCGCCGGTACGTACTCAGCCACGTTCGATGTTGGCACCGATTCCGGCGACGTCCCCGAACCGGCTTCCATGGTTCTGTTCGGCGCCGGACTCGCGGTTCTCGCGTGCTTCAAGCGCGGCCAACGCTAAGCCGGCGGCTTGTAACCGATCTCCAGCATTACGCCACGGGCGGCTTCCGCGTTGTCTTCGGCCACATAGAAGAAGGCGCCCGTGCGCTCACTCCGGAAGATGATGCCGCCCGTGTATTGATCGGCCTCGACCGCGTAGTCGATCCCCGCCTTGGTGAACGCGTCCTCCAGCTTCAACGCCTCCTTCAAACGTTTGGCGATGAACACTAGTACGGGTTCGCGATCCTCGAAAAACGCCGCGTCCTGTCGCATCGGAATCTACAGACCACGGATCCGGGCCTGCAACGCCGCGTAGCTACCGGGAGCGCGCTTATCCATCCACTTGGCGAAATCCCCCGCCACGGCCTCCATATTCTTCAAATAGAAGGGATTCTGAAAGGCCTGGCGCACGCCGGGCAGAAGCTCGCGCACCTTCTCATAGGTGAACGCCAACTCGCCGCCGCTTTGAAAGAACAGTTCCTGATTCAGCACACCGCCGGTAATGAAACCGGCCACCATTTCCCAGTAGCTCACCACCATCCGGAAGTAAGCGTTGTTGTCCGACCCCACCGGGCAGAGCTCCTGAAACTGTTCCATGGTGGTCACCTTGAAGCTCTTGGCAAACCACTCGCGGGCGTGCCGCAACTTGGCCTCGCGCCGCAACTCGTACAGTTTCAGAATCAGATTCACATCGTCGTAAGTCGGGTGTGGTTCCATGCGCTCTCCTTCTGATTTCTCCAGATTAGCGCATCCCGGGTGAGAATCCGCCGCCGGCTTCGGCACCAGATCACTTGGACCTCTCATGCCGCGCCTGACGAAAGAAGAAGAACTCCATTGGCTCGCCCTGCGGTTGGTGCCCGGCTTGGGCGTGCGCAAAGCCGGACAATTGCTTGACGACTACCGCACGCCGCGCGACGTTTTCCGCGCTTCGCGGTCGGAACTGGAGGGCGCCGGCATCGCCGGCAGCGTGGCGCAGAGCATCGCGAGCGGGTGTTCCTTCGAGGAAGCCGCCGTCATGCAGCAGAACATGCTCGACGTGGGCGCCGTGCTCATCACACGGTCCGATGAAAACTACCCGCCCCGGTTGAACGAGATCTTCGACCCGCCCATCGTCCTGTTCTGCCGTGGGAAGGTCGAATTACTCAGCGAGTTGATGATCGGCGTGGTGGGCACCCGGCGGCCCACCACCTACGGCACCACCGTGGCGGGGCGCATCGCCGCGGATCTGGCGCGCTCGGGACTGGTGGTATCGAGCGGCATGGCGCGCGGCATCGACACGGCCGCCCACCAGGGGGCGCTTGATGCCGGCGGGGACACCGTCGCCGTATTCGGTTGCGGCGTGGATGTCACCTATCCGGCCGAGAACCGCAAGCTGGCTGCTCAGATCGCCGAAAAGGGCCTGCTGGTGAGCGAGTTCCCCATGGGCACGCCCGCCTACCCCCAGAACTTCCCGGTCCGCAACCGCATCATCAGCGGCATGAGCCTGGGCATCCTGGTGGTTGAGGGCGCCCAATACAGCGGTTCTTCGATCACCGCGCGGCTGGCGCTCGATCAAGGGCGCGACGTCTTCGCCGTCCCCGGCAATGTCACCTCCAAGGTGAGTTGGGGACCGAACCTGCTCATCAAGCAGGGCGCCAAGCTGGTGCAGGATTATAATGACGTGCTGGTCGAGCTCTCGCCGGAGGCTCGCCGGCGCTTGGTTGAAAAGTGCCGCGCGCGCATGGGCGAACCGGCGCAGGAGACGCCCGTGCAGGGCGAACTGCTGCTCGGTCCGTCGAACGAAATCGCGCGCGAGTTGCTCAATTTGCTGCGAGTGGACGAGGCCACTCATCTGGACGCTATGCTCGAAAAGATGGAACGTTGTTCTCCGTCGGAACTGATCGCGGTTCTGTTCGAACTTGAGATGCTCGGACTGGTAAAGCAACTTCCGGGCAAGAACTTTGTTAAAGTGTGGTGAGAAGCCGTCCTACTCGGACGGTTCCGCTTAACAAAGCTTCATCCACATCAATAAGAACTCATATGGGAAAATCTCTCGTCATCGTCGAGTCGCCGGCGAAGGCGAAAACTATCGGGAAGTACCTGGGCAAGGACTTCGTGGTAAAGGCGTCGCTCGGCCACGTCAAGGATCTGCCGAAGAACAGCCTCGCGGTCGACATAGAGAACGGCTTCGAGCCGACCTACGTCGTCATCGAGGGCAAGAACAAACTCATCCAGGAGCTTCGCAAGGAAGCCGGTAAAGTTGACACCGTCTACCTGGCGGCCGACCCTGACCGCGAGGGCGAGGCTATCTGTTATCACTTGCAGGAAGAACTGGCGGGTAAACGTGGCAATGGCGTGAAGATCTTCCGCGTCATGTTCAACGAGATCACCGCCAACGCTATCCGCAAGGCATTCCAAAGTCCGGCCGCTGTCGATTCGCATCGCGTCGACGCGCAGCAAGCCCGGCGTGTACTCGATCGCCTGGTGGGCTACAAGATCTCGCCACTACTGTGGGACAAGGTGCGCCGCGGACTATCCGCCGGCCGCGTCCAGACGGTCGCTCTGCGGCTGATCGTGGACCGCGAGCGCGAAATCCGCGCCTTCGAAAAGCGCGAGTACTGGACCATCGATGCGCATCTGGGCGCAAAAAAGCCTCCCGTGCTCGCTGCGCGGCTGGTCAAGCGCAACGACGAAGCCATCGAGATTCCCGACGAAGCCGCGTCCAACGCGATCGTCGCGCAGCTTCAGAACGCCGCCTACCTGGTGCGCTCGGTCTCGACGCGCGAGAAGCGCCGCAACTCGGCGCCGCCCTTCATCACTTCCACCATTCAGCAGGAAGCCGCGCGCAAACTGCGCTTCAGCGTCAAGCGCACCATGATGATCGCCCAGCGGCTCTATGAAGGTATTGAGCTGGGCAAGGAAGGCCTCACCGGTCTGATCACCTACATGCGCACGGATTCAACGCGCGTGTCCGCCGAAGCTCTCACCGAAGTCCGCGGGTTAATCGTCGACCGTTATGGCAAGGAGTATCTGCCCGACTCGCCCAACGTCTACCGCAGCAAGAAGGACGCGCAGGACGCTCACGAAGCCATCCGCCCCACTTCCGCGCTGCGCACGCCCGAAGACGTGCAGAAGTACGTCAGCGAGGACGAGTTCAAGCTCTACCGCCTGATCTGGATGCGCTTCGTGGCTTCCCAGATGAATCCGGCCGTCTTCGATCAGACCACCATCGAGATCACCGCCGAGGGCGCCGACAAGGCCTCCTACCTGTTCCGCGCCACCGGCAGCGTGCCCAAGTTCGACGGCTTCATCAAGGTCTACGAGGAAGGCAAGGATCAACAGGACGCCGAAGACGAAGAGCTCAAACACAAGCTCCCGGCCGTCACCGAAGGCGAGACGCTGAAGTTCCGTTCGCTCGATCCCGAACAGCACTTCACCGAACCACCGCCGCGCTTTACGGAAGCCACGCTGGTCAAGGAACTGGAAGCCGACGGGGTGGGCCGTCCGTCCACCTACGCATCCATCCTTTCGACCATTCAGGAACGAGAGTACGTCAAGAAGGAGGGCGGCCGCTTCAAGCCCACCGAACTGGGCATGGTGGTTACCGATCTTTTGGTCGAGAGTTTCGACGACATCTTCGAGGTTCGCTATACCGCCAGCATGGAAGAGGCCCTCGACGAAATCGAAGAGGGCAAGCTCGACTGGCGCATGGCGCTCAACGAGTTCTACGAAAAGTTCCGCGCCGATCTGGTGCGCGCGGAAACCGAGATGACCGACATCAAGCGCATGGAGAAGCCCACCGACCTGGTGTGCGACAAGTGCGGCAAGCCCATGGTCATCAAGTGGGGCCGTCACGGCAGCTTCATCGCCTGCACCGGCTATCCCGATTGCACTAACACGCGCGAGTTGAGCGTCGATCTGCCCGACGTCGACAACGTGGATCTTTCCGAGCAGGAAAGCGAGGAGTATTGCCCCAACTGCGGCCGTCCCATGGTCCTCAAGAAGGGGCGTTTCGGCCAGTTCATGGCCTGCTCCGGCTATCCGGACTGCAAAACCACGCGCCGCCTGGATTCCAAGGAAGTCCGCCAGCCCGACGTTCCGTTGGACGAGAAATGCCCGCGTTGCGACAGCAACCTGGTGCTCAAGAGCGGACGTTTCGGCGAATTCACCGCGTGCAGCAACTACCCCAAGTGCAAGTTCGTCAAGCAGAAAACCATCGGAGTGAAGTGTCCGCAGTGCGCCGAAGGCGAGATCGTCGAACGGCGTTCCAAACGCGGCAAGACCTTCTACGGATGCAACCGTTACCCTGAGTGCGACTTCGTCGCCTGGGCGAAACCGATCGCGGAAGCCTGTCCCAATTGCGGCCACGCCTATCTGGTCGAAAAGTGGCTCAAGAGCGGACCGGTTATTCAGTGCCCGAACTCCGAATGCAAGTACAAACGCGCGGTGGTGGTCACCGAACCGGTTGTGACGGCATCCTGACCCTATTCACAATCAGTGCCTGTTTTGGAGGCCTATAAACAATATTGATGGAAGTTTCATGTTTCCGTCATAGTCGTGTCTGATTTCTTTGATAAAATAGTGAGTAATCAGACACTCTCTTAGAGGAGGCATGTTTTTCCGCATGGCAAGGAAGTCTGCAACTACAGCTCTACCTTCAGCTACTGCCACCACCGGGGGATCCGCGGCTGCCGCTCAACCCGCCATGGAAACCAAGAGTAGCCGTTCCAAGTCCGCTACTCGCTCCCGGAAATCACCCACTCGTACCAAGCAGTCCCTCGCTGAGTCCAACGGTTACGGGCAGTCATCTTTAGAAATCAATCGCGACGATATCGCACGTCTGGCGTACACGTTCTGGGAACAGCGCGGCTGCCAGGGTGGCTCACCTGAAGAAGATTGGCTCCGCGCGGAAAGCGAACTGCGCGGCCAGATTATCAGCGCTGCCTAGTATTTGCGCAGCACCGCCAGCAGCCGGCCTTGTATGGCGAGCTGAGAGGCGGGTACCAAAATTGGGGACATATCCGCGTTGGCGGGCTGAAGGCGGATTGTGTCCTCTGCTTCCCGGTAATATCGCTTCAATGTAGTCTCGCTGCCACCCACGAGCGCCACGACAATATCACCATCGCGAGCGGTTGACGTGCGCTCCACCAGCACATAGTCACCGTCGCAGATGTGATCTTCGATCATGGAATCGCCGCGCACCTGCAGCGCGAAAGTCCCCTCATTGCCCACGAAGTCGGAAAACGCCAGCGTTTCCTTGCCCTCGATGGCTTCCACCGGTGAGCCGGCCGCGATGCGTCCAGCCAGCGGCACGCTCATCGCGAATACGCCCGCGCCGCCGCCCTTGCTGAGGTCCTCGTAATAGCGGGGAGTGAGTTCCACCGAACGGCTCTGGTTAAACCCGCGGCGCAGGTAGTGCTTTCCTTCCAACGTCGAGATGTGTTTGTGCACGGTGGCCAGAGATGCCAGTTTCAATCCTTCGGCGATCTCTTCGTAGCTCGGACTGTAACCCTGCCGGTCGATGAAATCCGCCAGGAAGTCCAGGACCTGCCTCTGTCGTTTGGTAAGAGCCATCCGCCAGTCTCCCAGTTGCCATTTTCGGCGAACAAAAAGGGAAAGTCAAGCCCTACACCTGCGGGTATTTCAGATCCGCTTACCCAGCGTCGGAGGCGCGTAGTCCCCGCTTGGCTTGAAGCCCAGCTTCCAGCACATGTCGCACAGCATGGTTTTGCGGCAGTAATCGTCCCAACACTCCACCGTTCCGCACAACGCGAAAAGCACCCTGGTGGCGTGGTCGGTGGAACGTCCCTTCAGCAACACCAGGTCTCCGGCGCGCAGTTCCGTCTTCAGGAACTCCGCCGCCTGACGCAGCGTTTCAAACCCTCGCGCCTGCCCGGGAAGCATCCCGGACTCCAGCGCGCGGCGCACGCCGTAGTCCGAGTACGCCCCAATCACCACGAACAAATCCAGCCACCCGGCCAACTCCGAAGCCAGCCAGCGCAGCCTTTGCCTCCGGTTGACGCCCGCATCCGACACGTCGGCGATCACCAGCACGCGGCGGCCGGCGCGCGCTTCACGCAGAAATCGCAGGGAGGCTTCCGTACCGGTCACCGAACTGCTGTATTCGTCGCGAATGACCACCACGCCGTTGGGTAATTCGATCGGATCCATACGTGCCGTGTACGGCGCTACACGCTCCATGGCGGCGCCCGCCTGTCTGAGCGGGACACCCAACTCAGCCGCGGCGGCGATGGCGGCGGCAAGCGACGGCATCCAGTGCGAGCCGAGCAGCTTCGTGCGGATCTCCAACGCTTCCGTGCCCCGGTGCGCGCGAAAACTGAGACGATCCGGCCAGCGGCTCTCGATCGTTTCGCACCAGACGTCGAACCCGGACCGGTCTCCGAACAGGCGCGTCCGGCTTCCGCCCCGCCCGGCCAGCGCGGCCACGCGCGGATCGGCGCCGTTGAGCACGGCCACTCCGCCGGGCGCCATCGCGTCGAGCAGCCGGGCTTTCTCCTGGGTGTACTGCTCGCGGTTTTCGAAACCCATCGTGTGCACTTCACACACGCCCACGAACACAACGACGTCGGGCCGCACCGCGCGAGCCGGCTTGCTCATCGACCCCGGCTTGTCGATGCCCACCTCGATCACCGCGTAACGATGCCAGGGCCGCACGCGCAAGACGTTCATGGCCACCAATACGCCACCGTTCTGGTTCCCGACGGTGTGATAGGTGCGGGCGCGCGCGCGCAAAATTGCCGCCAGCAAACGCGTGGTGGTGGTTTTTCCCAGACTGCCCGTCACCGCTATGAACGTGGTGCGCACCAGCAGCCTGCGCCAGACGGCGGCTATCAGGAACAGAAGCGGCGCGCAAGCTCGGGCAACACGGCCGATCGCAACTTGCCGCAACCAAAGTTCGGCGCGTTTCCAGCGGTTCATCGCGTGGTACTCGTGCCCGAACCGGCTTCGGTATACCCTCGCAGCCGCCCCACCTCGGTGATGAGCGCTTCGCCGTTAGCCCACGGAAACCCGCTGTCGATTTCGACGTAGAACCAGCCGCCGCCCTCGGCCAGACGGAACTCATCGGTCAAGCGATGCACGGCGTCGCGCACCTTGCCCGGCGTGCCGCGCGCCATCAGTTCGCCGCGGTCCGGATGCACCGCCACGGCCACCTTCGCCTGCCGGCTCCAGTTGGCGAGCCAGCCCTCGGGATAGGCGTTCAACTGCGGCCAGATGGCGTGTACGCCGATTTCGGCCAAGTCGTCCAGAATGCCCGCGTTCTGGCCGCATAAGTGAAAGAAGACTTTCTTGCCCGCCTGAAGCACGGGCCGCATCATCCGCTCGAAGCGCGGGCGGAAAAAGCGGCGCCAGGTCTTGGGCGACATCATCAGCGCCCATTGCGTTCCGAAGTCGTCGCCGAACTGCACGGCATCGATGCCGCGCGCCAGCCAGTAGGCAATGCGTCCTTCGTGGTACTCGACGATGCGGTCGGCCAGGCGATTGATCTCCGGCGCGTCGGTCCCGATCTCCATCAGAACATCTTCGAAACGGCGGACGGCGCACAGAACCTCGAAGATGCCCACCCAGCCGCTTTTCAAAAACCACTGCTCGCGGTGCGACGCAGCGCGCGCTCTCTCGCGTTCGAACCCAGCGCCGGTGACCGGCGGAGGCGGGGGCAGCGTGTAGCGCTCCAGATTGGCCCAATCGTCCAGCGGACGCTCCAGCGGGTGCCCGGCCACGCCGTAGATCAGGTACTTCCACACCACGCCCCACTCGTCGCGCTTGATCTCCTCGTAGCGTCCGTTCGCATCGATCCAGCGCGGATCTGGCGCCGAGCGAGGGAAGCGCCGCGAATCGCCGAAGTCCTCCGGATAGCGCGCCCACAACTGGTGCAGCTTCTCGCCGTGCTCGTAAGAGCCGGCCGGCGACGCATGATACTCCACCGCCACCACGCCGGGCGCGGTGAAATCCAGCGCGCGAAGAACGCGTTCCCGCGGCAGCATGGCAGGGCCGCTCAGTTCATACCGCACATGCCGGCTTTGGGGCAGCATCCGCCCGACGGGCATTGCGGCATCGGTGCTCCGGCGCCGGTTGAACTCCCGGAATGCGCGGCGAAGGTGGAAAGCTGCGGATCGAGCCGGCTCTTGCCGCAGGACGGGCAAGCCAGCTCTTCCTTGTCGGAGGCGCGAAGCATGAGTTTCTCAAACTTGGTGCCGCAGTCTTGACAGACGTACTCGTAAATCGGCATGCGGATGGTCTCCCTATTCGAGGGCTGCTAAACAGATTTTATCAATCGTCGAGCGGATCTCGGAAGCACCCGTGTTGTAGTTGTTCACCAGAATGGAGAAGATGCGCGTGCCGGAAGGTGCGTCCAGGTATCCCGACAGACCGCTCACGTGGCTCAACGTGCCGGTCTTGGCGTGTACGAGGCGTGCCGAAGCTTCACCGGAGAAGCGCGTTGCCAGAGTGCCGTCCTCGCCGCCCACCGGCAGTAGCGAGACCCAAGCGTCGCGATGCGGTCCGCGGTACATGTGGAGAAGCAGCTTCGTCACTACCGTCGGCGTGACCAGCGTCAGCCGCGACAACCCGGAGCCGTCCTCGAAGCGGTAGTCGCCCTTGGCCACGCCGGCTTCGCCTAAGAACGCTTCCAGTTCCTTGAGGCCCTGTTCGCGGTTCCCCGCTCCGCCGCGCACGCGCCCAACTTCCCGCAACATCAGCTCGGCGTGCAGATTCTGGCTCACCTTGTTGATGACGCGCAGAATTTCGACCAGCGGCGGCGATGTGCGGTGAGCCAGTTCCTGCCAGCTTTCGCGTTCTCCCGCGAAGGCCTCGCCGCCCAGCCGGTGCCGCGCCACGGCTCGTCCCATGACGCGCACGCCCAACCGCTCCAGCGCCTGGCGAAAAGCGACGGCCGCGTACAGCGCCGGATCGTCCACCGCCATCAATTCGGTGGTTCCTTTCCAGGTGGGTGGCACCACTCCGGACAGGCGTATCTCGCGCGAACCCGGCCGGCGTTCGATGCTCACTTTCGGCGTCGCGCCGGCTTCGGTGCGGATGCGGTTGTCGATGTAGTAGTACTCGATCGGCGGATTCGGGCGCAGCCGCGCCGGTTCTCCCGCGCGCGCGCCCGGCCGGATGGTGAGCGAGAAAGCGTTGTCGTTCAGCGTCAGCGCGCTCACCGGCGCGCCGTATTCCCAGGCCGCATCGTCCTGCGACCAGCCGTCCGGCGCCGGCTCCCACTCGTAAAACGTATCGTCGCCCGCGATGTCGCCTTCGACCACGCGCACGCCGCGCCCCACCACCGTCCGCGCCAGTTCCTCGATGGCCGCCAGCGGATTGCCTTCAATGGGGCCTTTCTTGTACGGGATGGCCCGCGCCGACAGCGTCGGATCTCCTCCGCCGGCCAGAATCAGATCGCCCGCGATCCGTCCATTGGCATCCGGCGCTTGGCGCGCCGCCACCACGGTGTGGAAACGATGGTCCGGCCCCAGGCGGCTGAGCGCCAGCGCCGTCGAAAACAGTTTGGTGTTGGACGCGGGAACAAAGTGGCTCTCGGCGGCGCGCTCGTAAAGCGCTTCGCCGGTGCGCGCGTCCACCATCCGTATGCCCCAGTGCGCGCGGCGCGCCACGGCACTATCGGAAATGATCTGTCCGATCCGGTCCTCCAGGCTCGCCGCCCAGGTCGACACAGCTAGCAACAGTAGTAGGAGAGCACAACGTGATTTCATGATTTCGGTTCGGCATGCGCCGGTGTGGTCAGCCGAGCCACCAGCCAGATCAGCAGGGTCAGCAGCACCACCATCCACGAACCCACCAGCGGCAGGCCTACCACCACGCGGATGTCCATCAAAGACGCCGCATAGCCCAGCGTGGCCGGAGCCAGCAATCCCCCGGCAAGCCCTATTGAAAACACACCGCTGAAAAAGGCTGGATGGAAGTAGGGGAACTTGGCGCCGATCTTCTCGATTACCAGCGGCAGAATCGCGCTGAAGCTCAGCCCAACCATGAGGACGCCCATCACCGCGCCGAACAGGTTATTGGTCGAACTGAGAATCGTGCACCCGAACATGGCGCCCAGTGCGCTCATAAACAGCAGTTTGCCGTGACTCACGTGCGGCAGCAGAGCCTGTGTCACCACGCGTCCGACCAGCAGCGCGAACCAGTACAGCGACAACGTAAACAGCGCTGATTCGGGGCTGATGCCCAGCCGCTGCGTCAGAAACAAAGCCAGCCACCCAGCCAGGGCTCCTTCATTGCCAAACTGTAGAAACAGCAGCAGCGTGAACAGGATGGCGCCCATACTGCGAAAATCCGGCAGCGCTTCGCGCCAATTGGGTTGCACGGGCGGCAGGGCGAGTCCGCCCATCCTGGAGCGCGCGTAGGACACCGCGAAGAAACCGGGAACCAGCGCTATGAAGATCAGAATACTGGGGACAGTATAGGCGTAGAAGGTGCCGGCCACCAGCAACGTGACCATCAGGCACCCGAGGCCGAATGTCACGCCCGCCAGGTTCGCCGTCGCCGCCGGATTAAGCCGGTAGGCCGAGGAAACCGCGTGGAACAGGGCCGAGTTCACCATTCCCACGCCAATTCCCATAAACCACAGTGTCAGCACCCGGAACCAAGCGGACTTGGGCGGCGGAACCAGCGCCAATCCCAGAACGGCGCCGCAGGCAATGGCGCACGACAGGGTCAGGGAAAAGACGATCCCTTTGCGCGCAACCAGGCGGGGGGTGAAAGCGCTCGCCAACACGATGCCTAAAGTGATGGCAAGAAAGTAGTTGCCGATCTGGATGTAGTCGCCCGACAGATGATGGCGCCAGGCCAGGAGGATGGCGCCGGGGAACGCATACAAGATGCCGGAAACGAAGAATCCCGCTATGGCACGTCTGGCCACGCCGGCATGCGCAACTTCTTCAGCCGGCGGCACGGGAGATACCTCATGCGGTGGACGCGGACGCACCAAGGTATTGTATCGCTTCTTCGTTGTCCCGCGTTTCTGGGTTTGATCCAAAAACGCATAGGAGTCCAGCGTTTCACTTTACGAAAATCAGGAGATTGCATGATCGCCTTCACGTGTTTTCTTGTAGTTAGCCCCTGGCATCCGGATTGCTAATTAGGGTGACGGGTCTAGCGAGGTTTTTAGTGCTTTGGGGGATTGCCTCACCGGAAGGGTTCTCCATGCCCCGCCACTGAGCGGGGCTTTTCTTTTTCCCACCACCAACCTGCTAAAATTGTTGTTCCGCCGTCAGACAATGCTCACTTGGTATGCCCGCTGGATGGACCGGTGGGAAAACGACTTAGCCACCCGGGATAAGAACCGCGTGGTTCGCCCTTTTGACTGGGGCATGGATTGGTTGGACGGGGTCACGCCCAACGGAGATCCCAACGCCGCAGTGTGCGAGTATGCACGGCGTTCGATCGCCAACTCGGACCGCTACTTCGCCTACCAAACTCCCTCTGACTTCGAGCTACAGGGCAGCCACCTGACGTTCACGAGCGCCCTGGCGAGTCCGCACGCCGAAAACAACAGCGTGCACGGTGTGTTCTTTCCGGCCGAAAGCCGCCACAAACGCGCCGTGGTGGTGCTGCCGCAGTGGAATTCCGACGCCCAGGGCCACATCGGTCTGTGCAAGCTGTTGACCAGGTTCGGCGTCACGGCCTTGCGACTGAGCATGCCGTATCACGACCTGCGCATGCCGGCTGAACTGCAGCGCGCTGACTATCACGTGTCGAGCAACGTCGGACGCACTATACACGCCTGCCGTCAGGCGGTGATCGACACGCGCAGCGCGCTGGACTGGCTGGCCATCCGAGGCTATGACCGCTTGGGAGTACTGGGAACCAGTCTGGGATCGTGCATCGCTTTCATCGCCGCGGCTCATGACGAGAGAGTCCGGGCGGCGGTGCTGAACCACGTTTCCATGTACTTCGGCGATGTCGTGTGGACCGGGCTGTCCACACAGCACGTACGACGCGGGCTGGAAGGCCACATCACGCAGGAACAACTCCGCGAATATTGGGCCGTGATCAGCCCAGCTTCCTATATGGAGAAGATGTTGGGGCGGAACATTCGTAGCCTGCTGATTTGGACGCGCTACGACACCACGTTCCTGCCCGAATTCTCGCGCCAGGTAGTGGAGGCTTTCCGGCGGCTGAAGCTGCCCCACCGTGCCCTTAGCCTACCTTGCGGCCACTACACTATCGGCCAGACGCCATTCAAATACGTGGACGGTCTGGCGATGTGTCAACACTTATACAAGAATTTGTAGGGCTGACCGAAACCCATACCATACCGTCCACCCCGTGTGCCACTTTTCTATTGACAGCGTATCCAACTCCGCATAGCATGGAGGCATCACTGAGAAAGGAGGTGGTCCAGTAACATGGATTTTGGCAGTCATTACACCCAGGAGGTGGCCGACAGTTAAGTCGACCGCACTCACAGTTCATGGCCTCGTGCAGTGACTGGGCCGCCGCTCAAATGGAACGGCCACTCCTGGCGAGATACCAAGAGCCTCAGGAATAATATCCCGGGCTACCTTGCCCCCGCCGCAATTGCTCGATTGCGGCGGGGGTTCAGTTTTTTATGGCGCCGTGAGTGTTATACTGATAGTTCAGGTTCGTTCGACGAAAGGAATCGTTTCACCCCATGAAGGCAGGGATTCATCCCCCGTACGAGGAAATCAACGTTATCTGCGCTTGCGGCCACACGTTTCGTACCCGTTCGGCCCACAAGGGCGACATCCGCGTGGAAATTTGCTCCAACTGCCACCCGTTCTTCACGGGCCGTCAGAAGCTGATTGACACCGAAGGCCGCGTGGATCGCTTCCAGAAGAAGTACAAGCGGGGCAAGCTCAACATCGGCGGCCAAGCCACTACGCCGGCCGCGCAGCCGACCGCGTAACAAAGCCGCTCGAAGCTTTCTACCAGCGCTGGGGGGGATCGGACTTGCGGTGCTTCTGATCCCGCTCTGTGCGCATCTTCTCGTATTCCAACCTCTGAGGCTCGGTCAGCAAGGAACGGATCTTGGAGACCTGTTCTTCCTGGATCGCGTTGAGTTCGGGCCGGTGCCGTTCGCGAAACTCCCGGTAGCGGAGGCGTGTACTGTCCAGGACGGCGTTCAATTGTTGCACCTGCTCTTCCCGCATGTTCAACCGGGAACGCATTTCCTCGACGTACTTGCGCCGGTAGTCGTCGGGGCTGCGCGGAGCAGCCTTCTCACCGGTCGTTCGCGCTACAAACAAGTAGTGTCCCAGATAGCCGACCACACCACCGCTCAGAAACACCGCAAGCAGGTACGCGGCCAACACCAAGTTGGAACGCTTCATTGCTGCACGTCCTCGCCATCGGGGTCGTCGTGCGAGATTTCAGCGTAAGCCAGCCTTTCCGGCGTTTGATCGGAAGCCAACACCTCCACATAGCTACCCGTCGAGAAAACGGGCGTCGGCGTGGACGGCCTCAGCAAAACCACGGAGAGAAACAGACAGATGGCCGCCGCCGCGGTAATGAAACTTTGGGCAATATGCCGTAGAGACGCGGGGACCGAGCGCCGGGCTTCGATCCCACGCCAGACACGCGGCATAAAATCGGCGGCGGGCTCGGGGTCCGGAACCGCTTCCCGATAGGCTGCAAACAGACTGTCGAGTCCGGTCTCCAGCGGATCCGAAGCATCACGATTCGGTAGATGACGCATATTCTTCCTGCTATTCGGCGGTCTTTTTGGCCGCCGCCCGGCCGCTGGCCTCGTATGCCCTCAGCACACGCTGCCGCGCCCGGAACAATCTCACCTTCAAAGCATTCTCGTTGACCCGGTAAATCTTTTCAAGTTCCTTCAGCGACAATCCTTCCACTTCTTTCAGGGTCAACAGAATCCGGTCTTCCTCCGACACATGCCCGAGCAACGCATCCACGAACTCGCGAAGCCGGTTGCGCCGTTCCAGTTCGTCGTGCCGGCGTCCGCTTTCGGCGGCATCGGCCATCAGAACCTGTTTTTCGCTAAGATCGCCCAACCTCGATTCGCCGCGGCGCCTCTGGCGCCGCAGATAATCATATGCCGCGTTCACCGTCAGCCGGTACAGCCAAGGCTCGAACACATCGGGCGAACGCAATTGATCGAGCGAGTAATAGAGCCGGACAAACACTTCCTGCCCAACATCTTCCACGTCCTCGGAGCGGGAAATGAGTCTGGCGATGGTACCCAGGATGCGCTTACGGTACGCCAGCACGACTTGATTGAAAGCCGCATCGTCGCCCCCGCGGGCCCGCTCGATCAATTCGAATTCAACCAGCATGCCGCTTCCGTGCGGCCGCCACACCTTGGGGCGCGATGGGCCCCAATAAAATGGCGAATCGCCAAACTCCCAGGTTACAAGGTCTTGGCACTCAAAGATATGCCGCTACGAAGGCAACTGGCTGCGGAGCGGCCCGAAAAACGTCTTAACAAAATCGATCGCGGCGGCCTCGGCGCTGTGCGAATCGCCGCGAAACGGCACGGTGACACGCACCAGGGCGGTGTCGGTGCGGTTATAGCGAATGGCATCGGCGACCAGAAAGACGCGCGCCTTGTATTCGCTGGCAATCACGCGATCGCGGGTCTGATACCAGTAGATCACCAGACTCCGGTCGTCGCCTCGCGAAACCAGGTAGCGGTTGACTTCGATGCGGTGCCCGCCTTCCACCTCGATGTCGATCTTGCCGGATTCCGACGGAACCCACCCCGCTCCCGGGAGGCAGTTCTTCGGTGAATGCGGCATTTGGCCGGTGCGCTGGGTCTTGAAGAAGGCGATGAACAGGCCGGCGATGGCCGTGCGGTCCCGGTTCACGTACTGCCGGCTCAAGGTGTCGTCGGCCGCCAGCACGGCGAGCGTTTCCGCGTCGATCACGCCTTCCTGCAACCGAGTCCAATTGCCCGCCGCGGTGGTGAAGCTCGCCAGGGGCGGTGGATTCGGCACGTTCTCCTTGCGCGAGAAGCCCCAGAAGACCGCGGCCTGCGCAATTAAAACGACGCTCAGAATCCGGATGGACCGCCACCGGAGGAACTCAAGCGAGAAACTAGGAGCGCCCATGCCACCTCCGATAGATTGCGTTCAAACCGCCATGGAGGATCACCATCATGACCAGCGCCACCATGAAGATCACCCAACCGCTAAGAGCGTGCGAGAAACCTTCGGCCAGTTCCTTCTTGTATTCGCTCATGACGCCGGTGAGCGTCACGCGCGCGGCGTTGGCGATGATGGCGATGGGCACGGTGGCCACCAGAAGCACCGGACGCATCCACGGTTTCGGATCAAAGAAGTAAGCGTAGACCAGGCTGAGGAAACTCAGCGATAGCAGCGAACGGATGCCGCTACAGGCCTCAACGACCGACAGCCGCTGGCTGGCCAACTCGAGAACGTTGCCGTCGCGGATCACCGGAATCCCTATGAGTCCTAGCGCCACTTCCGCCACGCGGCTGGCAAACAACTGTAGCGGAAGAGTGATCTGGCTGTAAACGATGGCGGGGATGGGCACCATAAAGACCAGCAGGAACAATGGGAAGGCCAACTTGCGCGTGCAGCGCGTGCCGCAAGTGAACAGCACCGCACCCACCAGGGAAATGATGAACGCCGTGCGAGCCAGGAACAACTCCGCGCCGAGTGTCGCCACAGTCACCTGTAGCGCGCCGAAGACCACCAGCACCAGCCCCCACCAGTTGGTGGAAATGGGTTCGGCCGCCAGTTCACCGCGCATTTTCCAAACGATGTAGCCGGCGACGGCGGGCACAAAGAAACCGTGCCCCATGTCCTCGTCGTTTGCCCACTGCTTCACCAGCCGCGCCAGGACCGGCGCGTAGCAGAAAATGAGCAGTAGTCCCGTCCAAATGATGGCGCCCCAAGGGAGCTGGGCCGGTTCGCCGCCCGGCGGACGCGTTTCGGGTTGGTTCTCTGCAATGGAAGCCATAGGCGGCTTAAACCAGTAAAGCACAGCGCGGATTGTGCCTCAAGGCAGCCCAGTACTGGACGGGGGTAAGGGGATCCCGTAACCGGAGAAAACACGCCGTTTTTATGCTAAAAAGGGAAGCGTGACCAGCCTGGAATCGAAACTGCTTCCTTCGGAAGACGTCGTCGCTCGCGTAATCGAAGGCGAAATCGTGATTGTCCCCCTGGCCGCGGGCATCGGCGATATGGAAGACGAACTTTACACGCTCAATGAAACCGGCCGTGCCATATGGGACCGCCTGGACGGCCAACGCACTCTGCGGGAAGTAGCCGCGGACCTGGCGGCGGAGTTCGAGGCCCCCATCGAGGAAATCGAAAAGGACGTCGAAGGCTTTGCCACCGAACTCCTCAACCGGAAGATCCTCGTCGCCGCACCCGAAGCTTGAGCGGAGCGAACTGCCGCTTTCCGGCGCCGCGCTGCTCGAGTTGATGCGCGCGGTGCTCGAGCGCAACGTACCGTTTCGATTCCGCGCCCGCGGCTCCAGCATGCACCCGTTCGTACAGGATGGTGACGTGGTGACCGTGGAGCCAGCCGCCAGCGCGCGCATGCGTCCTGGCGATATCGCCGCGTTCACCGATCCCGATACCGAACGATTGACGGTGCACCGCATCGCCACAATTCGCGGCGACGGCTTCCTCATGAAAGGCGACAACGTCGAGTTCATCGACGGTGAGGTTCCGCGGTCGAGCGTGCTGGGCCGTGTGGCCCGCTTGGAACGCAATGGGCAGCGCGTACGGCTGGGAGTGGGACCGGAGCGCGGCCTGATCGCCTGGCTGAGCCACGCTGGGCGCCTGGGAATCGCGCTCGCGCCAGCGCGCTGGGTGTACCGCAAGTTCTGGAAGCGTTAGCGGCGCTTGCGCCGGAGCACGTATTTACCGAGCAGGCGCAGCGGACGCACGGCGTAGTATCCCATCGTGAACCAACCTGGAAGCGCGACCGTTTCCCAATCGCCGGGTGTGGGGGTCAGGGCCACGCGCGCCAGATAACGCAATGCGTCCGAGCGACGGTCCATGGCGGAAGCGAGGAATCGCGTCTGTTCGGGGACGCTGAGTTCTGCGGCCGCCGGATCGAACAAAGTCGCCATCACGCGGCCGGCGAGGCGTTCGACCGCCGGATCGGCCACGATCGCATCGAGGACGCTTGTGGGCAACTCCGTATCGAACAGGCCGCGCGCGAGCGCAAGTCCCAACAGAAGCATGCGCCGGCGGCGCCAGCTAGCCGCGCGATCGAGCAACGCCTGCCAGTCCAACGACGGAGCGGTTTCGATCAGCGCGGCCACGTCGGCAATCCACTGCAACCGCTCCCAAATGTGCTTGGCGCCGTGCGAGCACAGCACCAGCAGCAAATCCTCGACGCACAGCGTGCGTACCTGCCGGCCGGCCAACGTGACGGTGGCGAAGCGCGCGCCGGCGACGTCCGGTCCAGCCGGAAGCGAAAGAAAGCGCGGCGGGCTGGCCCACTGCAAGTCCACAAGACTGCGGTCGCGTTCGCGCTCCAACGGCATTTCGTAGTCGAAGCGCAGCAGCGCGGCCAGTTGCGCCGGTTGAAGATTGAGTTGCGCCCGGTAGTCGAGTTCGCCGAGCGCTTCCAGGATGCGCGGAAGATCGCGCTTGCGAATGAGGATGTCGAGATCGACGAACGATCGCAAGCCGGCGTCCGCCTGCGTCAGCGCGCCAAGCAGCGGCCCCTTGTACGGTACAACCTCGATCCCGCGCGAGGCCAGCAGGTCCAGAATGCGGATGAGTTCGCGCTCGTAAAGCGCGCCGTGACGCAGCGCGCGCATGTAACTTGCCTGCAAGCGCGCCAGAGCGGCGGCCGGGACGCGCGGGGCGCACGCCCCTTTCAGGCGCGCATAGATGAGCGGCGCCATGGCATGCCGCGCGGCCAGTTTCAGCAACACGTCCCCGTCAATCGCGCCGCCAAGCAACTCGCAGGCACGCTTCTCATCGAAAGGCCGCCGCGCGCATAGCAGTACGAGTTCAGCTTCGGGAACGAGATGAGGGAGCGTGCTCACGCTGATTCAAGCAGTGTATCGCAGAGCAATCCATTGCCGGCCTCGCTCAACGGCGGCCGCCGCGAGCACACACAGATACACATCCAGAAAGGCGCGATGACTGGTGTGCGCCCAGTAGACGGCCGTCACAGCAGAGAAACAGAAAAAGAGACCGTAGACGAGCGAGTGCTCACGCCATTCTTCGCGATTGAGCCACGCGCCCGCGAGCGCCAGCATCAGCAGCGGGAAGTAGGTCAACGAATAGGCGAGGTTTTGCCACCAGACTGGTTTCTTCGGGCTCGGATCCCAACCGAATGCCGCCCACAGCTTTCGCACACCGGACCAGACGGCCCGCGCCGGGTCTTCGCGGATGTAAGCCATGGCTTTGTCTTGGAACCAGCGGCTTTGGCGGACTTCGTCGTTGCCGATGGAATCGAGTTCCGCGAGGTCGCGCGGGCTTAGGCCACCGTAGCTCGCGGCAGTGCTTTCATCGATGCTTCCTGTGGGGAAGTAGGAGAACGTCTTCGGGTTGTGAGCGATCCACAGGTTCAAACCTGATTCGGAAGTAGGCGTCGGCGAGCCGACTCGCATGTGGTTGCGCAATGTCCAGCCACCAACGAGCAAACATATCGGGAGCGCCGCCATCGCGCCCATGCGGAACCGCGCCTTCCAATCACCCCGAACCGTCCAGACGACCCATAGGACGGCGAGTGGAAGGAATGGGAGCAGGTTGATGGTGGTGAGCGCCGCCAAGGCAAGCGCCAGACCCGCGAGCAACATGCTCGCTGCGCCGCGCGCGCGGAGGAACAAACAGATAGAAAGAGCCGTGAGGAAGGTGAACAGTCCTCCGGGATGCAGCGCCGTGTCGTGAACCGCGTAGTAGGGATAGAACGCCAGCATCACGGAAGCCCAGAGTCCCGCGCGGCGCCCGAATAGCTTTTGGGTGATCCAGTAGCCGCACAGTACGGTCCCGGCACCCAGCAACGCCTGAAGCACGACAATGGGCCACCAACCGGCGTGGAGCCAATCCGCCGCGAGCAGAAAGATCGCGTACCCGGGAGGCCGCGTCGCGCAGCCGGTGTCGCCGTACACACAAAACGCATGCCCAGCCTTGGCGCCCATGGCCATGTCGTAGAAGTGGTGATAGCTATTGCGCCAAAACTCGGCTTCGCCGGCGAACCAACGCGCCGCAAAACGGAGCAGGAACGCCAGCACGAAGATGATCGCGGTGAACAGTCTATTCCGCGATTCCGACGGCGTGTCCATATTCCTCGTCCGAAAAGTAGTCCAGGCGGAAGCCGGCGGCAGACAACTCATCTCGCACTTCGTCTTGCGTGAAGGAATGGCACTGCGTGCCCGCCATGAGACGGTCCCCCACTGCCACGGGTTCGCCGCGAAAGCAGCTCAGGACGCGAAACACTCGCGCCACTCGCACGAGACACGTATTGTATCGGCGCTCGGCATCGTGGCGGACAAAGAACGACAGAAGCAGCGGCGCTCCTGCGGGAGTCAAACGCCGCAGTTCGCGCAGAAAGTGTATCCTGCGCCCGCGCCCGGGTATGTGATGGTAGCCACCCCATCCGACGATGATCCCGCCAAAGTTGGGAAGACCTGCTGGGACTTCGTTGGGGCGCGCCAAGAGAATGGGCGGCCCCGGCGGTTCACCGGCGAACATCTCTCGGCTTGCATCGACCAAACTGGCGCAACAGTCGAAGCCCTGCGCCTGGAAACCCATTCGGCGCAGCACCAGCACTTCCCGGCCGGCGCCTGCCGCAGCCACTAGAACGCTGGAAAACGGCCGGTAGTACTTTTCGATGGTTTTGCGCTCCCAATCGTAAAGCACCGCGGTGTTGTGCTCACTGCTGCGGTACATATTCGAGACGGAAAAGAAGGCGTCTGTCACCGCAACACGTTCGGCCGCCGTCAGCAGGCCCAGCCACGCGCCTTCGTGCACCAGGCCCGCCAATCGCGCGGCACGATCGAGCAGGGCTCCGGTCTTCACGCAAAGAACGGCTGGAAGTGGCGTACGCGGCATCGTGACTTCGTTGGTATCGAATCGTACTAATACTACCGCGGCGTATATTACGGATTCCCGCCTCCGTAAGCGCCGTGTTCCATGTTAGTGTATTCGTTAGCGCGGTGTCCCAATACATAACTCACCAATCGAACCGGTCATTGCCACGGCTGCCACTTGAGGGTCACCTCGACCTCACCTACAGGTGCAACAACACGTGCCGTCACTGTTGGTTGTGGCTTCCGGAACAATCGCCGGAGAGGGAAAAGGAACTCAGCTTCGACGAAATCAGGCGGATTGCGGATGAGGCGCGCGCGATGGGCTGTCGCCAGTGGAATATCTCCGGCGGCGAGCCGATGCTGCGACCGGATTTCGTCGAGATCTTCGACTACCTGACGGCTCGCGCGGTCACCTATGGGTTGAACACGAACGGCACGCTGATCACGCCGGAGATCGCGCGGAAGTTGAAGCGCAAGGGCGACAAGATGGTGGCGCTGTACGGAGCCACGGCCGCGGTATACGACCACGTAACGCGTCACCCTGGCGGGTTCAAAATGGCCATGCGCGGCATGGCGTATCTCAAGGAAGCCGGTGCGCGGTTTACCGTCCAACTGATCCCCATGCGCGACAACTGGCACGAATGGGACGCGATGCTCGCGTTGGCTGACAGGCTCAGTCCTGTATCGCGAGTAGGCGCTCCGTGGTTGTATATGTCGGCTGGCGGCTCGAGCGCGCGCAACACGGAAATCGCCGCCCAGCGGCTCGCTCCGCGCGATGTGGCGGCTTTGGACCCGATCGCGGTTACGGAGAACCCGAAAGACCCTCAAGCGCACGGCTGCGGCGCCAGTCCGTCCCCAAACGAGGGGCTGTTGGCGGCGTGCATTTCCGTGCGACGGGATTTCCACATCGACGCCTACGGAACGATGAGCTGGTGCTGTTTCGCCAAAGACGCCGCGCTGCGCTACGACCTGCGCCGCGGCAACTTCAGCGAAGCGTGGAATGAGTTCATCCCCTCGCTCGCCTCGAAAGTGCCGGCCGACGACGAATACAGACTCGGCTGCGGCGGTTGCGAGCGTCGGAGCCACTGCCACTGGTGCCCGTTGTACGCACATCTTGAGCACGGACGCTACGGCGCCAGGATTTCGCATCTCTGCGACGTCGCAAGAGAATGCGAGCATTTCACCCCCGGAGGAACAAATTGAGCGAACACCAGCGTCTCTATGAGATCGCGGGCATTACGGTAAAGGTGGAATGCGACCTGCCCTTCACCGAGCAGACGTTCGAACCGAAATTCGCCGCCTTCCGCCGTGAGCGGGCCAGCGATGACGTGATCACCGTGCGGCACCATTTTGGCTTGCCGGATCTTGGCGGACGCGATCTGGGGCGGCAGGTCTACCGTCGCCCGCCGTGGGCCATCTACAGCGATGGAGAAGCGTGGACTTACCTGGGGATTGCAACCAACCCGAACGATCCGACGATCCATCGCGTCGCCGTTTCCAACCGCGACCACACGGTCATGGACGTCTATCATCCTGACCAACGCCATTTCATCGAGGGCAACTGGTGCGCGCTGACCTCATTCGCTACCGATCAGATCTTGCTCGGCCGGGTGCTGGCAGACCGCAGTGGATTCTATCTCCATTCAAGCGGCCTGATCATGGAAGGAAAGGGGCTGCTCTTTGTGGGCCACTCCGACGCCGGTAAGTCCACAACGGTGAAGCTACTGAACGGCCGCGCCGAGGTATTGTGCGACGACCGCAATATCGTGCGGCGCCAACCGGAGGGCTGGTGGCTTCACGGCACGTGGAGCCACGGGGAGATACCGTTGGTGTCGGCAGAATCCGCGCCTCTGCGCGCCGTCTTTTTGTTGCGGAAATCGGCCGAAAACCGGCTCACGCGGATTAGTGATGCGCGCGAAGCGTTGAACGTCTTGCTGGGGTGCGTAATCAGACCGCTAGCGGACCGCGGCTGGTGGGACAAAACTCTTCCCCTAGTCGAGACGTTTCTTCGCGAGGTTCCGTGCTATCACATGGACTTCGATAGAAGCGGCGCCATCGTTGGCGAACTTGAAAGCCTCATCGCATCAGAATGAGCCGTTACGTTACGCGCGTTCCGATTCACGCGTACAAGCCCGATCCGGACCGTCACCCCCTGGTGGGTAAGCTCGACATTGAGTTGACCGAGCGGTGCAACAACAACTGCATCCACTGCTGCATCAATCGCCCGGCGGGGGATTCCGCCGCACGCGATCAGGAGCTGCGGACCGGCGAAATCGAGCGTATTCTGCGGGAAGCCGCGGAATTGGGATGCCTGCAAATGCGCTACACCGGCGGCGAGCCTTTGCTGCGCGAGGATTTCGAACACCTCTATCTGTGCGCGCGAAAGCTCGGAATGAGGGTGATGCTGTTCACCAACGCCACGCTGATCACGGCACGGCTAGCGGACCTGTTCGCGCGAATCCCTCCGCTAGTCCCCATCGAAGTCAGCGTCTACGGAATGCGGAGCGCCTCCTATGAAGCGATATCGCAGGTTCCGGGTTCCTTCGACCGCTTCCGCCGCGGAGTCGATCTGCTGCTGGACCGGAAGGTGCCATTCGTCGTCAAACAGGCCCTGCTCCCGCCCAATCGCGACGAGCTGGAGGAGTTCGAAGCCTGGGCCGCCAGCATTCCGTGGATGGACGAGCCACCGGGACTGTCCATGCACTTCTGGTTGCGCTACCGCAAGGACGACCCGGTGAAGGACGCGCGCATTCGAAGTCTGCGCGCCGCGCCGGGGGACGGTGTGCAGATGGCCGCCCGGCGGAGACCGCGCTACCGGGACGAAGTCGAGGAGTTCTGCTCGATGTTCGCTGGGCCCGCGGGCGCGGAACTGTTCAATTGCGGAGCCGGGTCCGGAGGATGCGTGGACGCATATGGACGCCTGCAGCCCTGCATGGCAATGCGGTCGCCCGAGTTGTCCTACGACCTCAGGAACGGAACGCTGCGCGACGCATTGGAGCGAGTCTTCCCAAAGCTCAAAGACCGGAAGGCTACCAACCCGGACTACTTGTCGCGTTGCGCCCGTTGCCGGTTGAAAGGCTTGTGCGAACAGTGTCCCGCCATGTCCTGGTTGGAACACGGAACGCTCGACACGCCGGTCGAACATCTCTGCCAAGAGGCGCACGCGCAGGCACGCGCGCTGGGACTGGTTGGCATTGACCAGGCAGGCTGGGAACCGTATAATCGAGATGCGGACGCGGATCGCGGAAATCTTTTGTAAACATATGTTTACAAGAGCCGATTGATTGGAGGAACGAAGACAATGAAGAGGAAATCTTGGGAAGCGCCACAGTTGATTGTGCTGTCGCGGAGTAATCCGGAAGAGGCCGTTCTGACGACCTGTAAAGTTGCGGGAAAGACGGGCGGTCCGAACGCGAACCGTGCAAATTGCAGGGCTGGCTCGGTTTTGAACTGCACCGACTGTTCCGCTCGCAGCAGTTCCTGAGGGTTCACAAAATCGTAACCAAACGTCGCTCGGAGCGCGAGCCGGCGCACACGGTACTGAGCGCTCCCTGGAAGGTGATGTGTGAGTGTGTCTGGCATTTCCGCCTTTTCCGCCCGGTCAATTGTGTGAACGGTAGGCGGCCACACGTGATCGAAAGTGGCGTGGCGTGTGGTGCTTGTCTCCATCAATCAAAGGGAGCCGTACTGATCTGATGCGGAAACGCTTTCATGGCGGTGAATTTGTAAGCGGACGCAGCGTCCACGATTTCGCCGCGTGGGACCGCAGCCGTGAACGCGGGGCTCCGCTTGACTTCGACATCGAGATCACCGCGTGCTGCCACAACGATTGCCGCCACTGCTACATCAACGTCCCGGCCGGCGACAGTGCGTCGCGTGACAAGGAACTCACGCTAACCGAAGTCGATCGCATCGCGGACGAGGCCGTCGAATTGGGTGTTTTCTGGTGTGTGGTCACCGGCGGCGAACCGCTGTTGCGCGAGGATTTCGCGGACATTTACATGGCGCTCAAGCGCAAGGGGTTGCTGGTGAGTGTCTTTACTACCGGCAACTTGATCCGCGATGAGCATGTCGCACTGTTCCGGCGCTATCCTCCGCGCGACATCGAGATCTCGGTTTATGGCGTGACCAAGGAAACCTATGAGCGCGTCACGCGGCGACCGGGTTCCTTCGCCACGTTCGAGCGCGGGCTAGGCATGCTGCTGGACAACGGGATCCGCGTGCGGCTGAAGGCCATGGCCATGCGGTCGAACGCCCATGAATTGCCCGCGATCGCCGAATTCTGCCGCGCGCGCACGAAAGACTACTTCCGCTTCGATCCGCAATTGCACGCGCGCTTCGACGGTGATCCGGCGCGCAACGCGGAGATCCGCGCCGAACGCTTAAGGCCGGACGAGATCGTGACGCTCGAACGCGGTGACGACGAACGCGCGCGCGCTATGGAGAGAGGTTGCCACGACCTCATCTTCGAAGATCCCGGTCACGTCCATTGCGATCACCTGTTCCATTGCGGAGCGGGAAAAGGCAGTTTCAGCGTAAGTTACGATGGCAAGTTCAGGCTCTGTTCTTCGCTCGTACACCCGGATTGCGTTTACGATCTGCGTAAAGGATCGCTCGCTGAAGCCTGGCGAACGATGGTACCCAAGGTTCGCAGCATGCGTTCGCGCCGCGAGGAGTTCCTGAAACGTTGCCGTTCGTGCCGGATCGCGAATCTCTGCCTGTGGTGCCCGGCGCACGCACACCTGGAAACCGGCCAATTGGATCTGCCGATCGATTACTTCTGCGAAGTGGCCCACGCGCGCGCGGTGGCGCTGGAAGCGGCCGTACAGAAACAGTAGCGGCGCGCGCTACTCCGCCTCACCCGTTTCGCTCGACTCGACTTGCCAGCCGCTTTCGGCGTGCGCTAGGCGCGTCCAACGTTGGATGGAGCTTTGCCCGCCTTTGTGCAGCCAGCTTTCCAGGCAGAGCGCGTGACCGGAATCGAGCATCTCGAAGCGGCGTGTGACAGGTGCCGCGCCCACGGTTTCATTGGATTCATTGCGAAGCCGCGCCGCGGTCGCTTCCTCCATCGCCTTGGCCAAGCCGGTGTCCGTGGGCTTGCGCCGGTTCACCACGCGGTAGCTTAGCTGCGCGTCGATCACTCCGTCGTTTTGTACCAACCACACGGGCCGCCCCAGCGCTTCGGCGATCTTGTGTGCCGGCGCGCCCGTTAGGTCGCGGCAAAGGCTGTCGACGCCAGCCGCGGGGACCAGAAACAGGTCGGTTTCCGGCCAACGGTCGAGCGCCGCGCGGCCTGCCGCAATGAAGTCGCTCACCATCAACAGGCCGGCGCAGATGATATTGCCGCCGTAAGTGAGGTTATCCACCGCCGCGACACGATGTTGGTTGGCGGCCGACGCGGTCTTCTCGGCAACCATTGCATCGAGCCGGTCGAATGCCGCGCGCGACGCCAGCCAGACTACGTTCGCATACGCTCCACCGCGAGTCTTGGGATTACCGCCGAGCGTTTTGGCGGCGATGGCTTCCACAGCCACCGGAAGCGAACCGGCCATTTCAGGCAGCGGGGCGAGCGGCACCTTGAAACGTTCCTTCATGCGTTGGGCGAAGCCGGTGTACTCGTCCAGCGGGCAGGCCAGATCGCGGCGCACGGCGTCGGGAGTCTGGACGGTGTGCCCCGGCCAGTACAGCGTCATGCTCTTGGCGCCGTTTTCGACCAGGTATTCGTAGGTGCGTTCCAAACCGTCCCAACCACACAGAGCGGGGAGCGGCACAATGGTGCCGCTGAGATCCATCCCGAACTTCTTGAGCAGCGGCAGCGAGGCGATAGCGGTGAGCGCGTCCTTTTCAGGCTTCGCGAAGATCCTGGACCAAAGCGCCGGATCGGTTGAGTGCATGGAGATGGTGATCTCGATGGGCCGGTACGCGGCCAGCTTCCTCAAGAACGCCGAATCCAGAAGGCAGCCGTTAGTAGTGAAGCACAGACGATTGTAGAAGTACTTCTTGCGGACGAGATCGAGGATCTCGAACAGGCGCGGATGCAGCAACGCTTCGCCTTCCGAGATGCGCCCGGGAAGGCTGTCGCTGAGGCGAATATCGTCGTCGTGGGCGGTCATGGCCGCGAGCTGCATCTTGACGTCTTCGATGTCGCGGAACACACCGCCCGTGATGGGGAACGGGTTCAGATGGTTCGAGCAGAACAGGCAGTGGCAATTGCACACCGAGCTGATGGGGATCTGGTTCGGCGGGCGATTGCCGGCGAACCATTCCAGCAGGAACGGGCTGAGAGAGAAACCTTCGTTGACGACGGGCAACATGCGGCGCGACTCCGGAAAGAACAACTCTAGCGGGCGCGGTGGAGGGTCGTCAACGGGCGCGGCGCAACCCGGGCGCGCGCCAGAATTTCGCAACGGCCATTCCTGCGCGTGTTAACATATAAGTGCACATATAAGTGCATCGTATGGGACAGATCACGATCTACCTGGACGAAGAAACCAGCGCCCTGCTGCGGGCGGCCGTAAAAGCCTCGGGTGCGTCTCAAAGCCAGTGGGTTGCCGACGCGGTTCGATCGCGCGTGCGCAATGACTGGCCGGAAACGGTTCGCGCGCTGGCCGGTGCGTGGCGCGACTTTCCCGGCATCGAGCAGATTCGCGGATCGAAAGGAACCGACGCCGTCCGGGAGAAGCTGTAGTGTACGCGCTCGACACCAACACGTTGATCTACTTTTTCCGCGGCGAAGGCAGAGTAGGGCCGCGACTGTTGGCGACACCGCCTCGAGAGATTGCCGTGCCGGCCGTGGTGGTGTTCGAACTCGAGGTGGGCGTCGCAAGGTCCACTCAGCCAAAGAAGCGCCGGGGACAACTGGATGCGCTTCTTGCGCTGGTAACGGTGTTGCCCTTCGACCACGCCGCCGCCCGATGCGCCGCTGAACTCAACGCGGCGCTCTCGGCCGCGGGTACGCCGATCGGCCCCATGGACACGTTGATTGCCGGCTCGGCCGTGGCGCATCACGCCACGTTGGTTACGCACAACGTGCGCGAGTTCCGCCGCGTCAAGGGTTTGAAGATCGAAGACTGGTACTAATTTGCGGCACAGGGCGGGTGCGTGATGCACGCAACCCGATAGAATGGTCCCGTTGACTCAAAGCCTCAACATGCTCGTCTCCAAGCTGCGCGGCGTGGGCGCGGAGTTGCCTTACGTTCCGCGGGCGGCGGAGCTGGTGTGGCGGGCCGCGCCCGGTTGGACCGCGTTGTGGGGTGCGTTGCTGGTGGCGCAGGGCGTGCTTCCGGTGGCCACGGTGTTTTTGACCAAGACCGTCGTGGACGCGCTGGTCGCGGCCACACGCTCGGGTGGGGAATGGTCGAGCGTGCGTCCGGCTCTGGTGGCGGTGATCGCTATGGGCGCCGTGCTAGCGCTCGGCGAAGCGCTCAAGGCCGTCGCGGCGCATGCGCGCACCGCGCAATCTGAGTTGGCGGCCGACTACATCCGCGGACTGATTCATCGCAAATCGGTAGAGATCGATCTGGCGTTTTATGATTCGCCGGAGTACTTCGACCACCTGCACCGTGCGCGCGAGGAGAGTTCCTACCGGCCGCTGCAATTGCTGGAAAATCTGGGCAGCCTGGCGCAGAACGCCATCACGCTGGCGGCCATGGGCGCGGTGGTGGCGCGATTTGGATGGTGGATTCCGCTGGCGCTCGTGGCGGGCACGCTGCCCGCTTTGTTGGTGGTAGTGCGTTACAGCATCGCACAACACGAGTGGCGGCGGCGCACCACGGGCGACGAGCGGCGAACGTGGTACTACGACTGGCTGCTCACCGCGGGCGATACCGCGGCGGAACTGCGGCTGTTCGGTTTGGGTGGTCACTTCCAGGGATTGTTCCAGACGCTGCGCGCGCGTCTGCGTTGCGAGCGTCTGGAGTTGTCGCGGCGCAACGCTTGGGCGGAAGCCGGCGCGGGCCTGGCGGCGCTCGCGGTGGCCGCGCTGGCGCTGGTTTGGATGGGATGGCGCGCGGCGCGTGGCGGCGCCACGCTGGGCGAACTGGCGCTGTTCTATCAGGCGTTTCAACAGGGCTTGGGACTGGCGCGCACGCTGCTCACCGGCGTCGGGCAGTTGTATTACAACCTGCTTTTTTTGGGAAACCTGTTCGAGTTTCTCGCGCTTACGCCGCGAGTGGTGACACCGGCCGGCGCCCTCACGCCGCCAGCCAAACCGGCCGCGGGAATCCGTTTTCGCGATGTGCGGTTCTGCTATCCGGGCAGCGCCGAGGCCACGCTCGACGGCTTTTCACTGGAAATCCCGGCCGGGTGCGTGGCGGCGGTGGTGGGACCCAACGGCGCGGGAAAGAGCACGCTGCTCAAGCTGCTGTGCCGTTTCTACGATCCCGAGCAAGGCTCGGTCGAAGTGGACGGCATCGAACTGAGCCGCTTCGATGTGGCGGAATTGCGGCGGCGCGTTGCGGTGTTGTTCCAGCAGCCGGTTCACTATCACGAAACGTTCGAAGGCAACATTGCGTTGGGCGATTGGACGGCGGCGGCTGACGGAGCAAGAATCCTGCGCGCGGCCCGCGCGGCGGGCGCGGAACCTGTCGCGGAAAAGCTACCGCAAGGCTTTGCGACTCCGTTGGGGCGCATGTTCGCCGACGGGTGGGAACTGAGCGTGGGCGAATGGCAGCGCGTCGCACTATCGCGCGCATTCTATCGCGACGCGGGCATTCTGGTGCTGGACGAGCCGACCAGCGCCATGGACCCGTGGGCCGAGGCCGATTGGCTACAGCGATTCCGGCATCTGGCCGAAGGCCGCACGGCGCTAGTGATCACGCACCGATTCACCACGGCCATGTATGCGGACCGCATTCACGTGATGGCCGCCGGGCGCGTGGTGGAGTCCGGCACGCACGAGGAACTGCTCGCACGCGGCGGGCAGTACGCCGCCGGATGGCGGGCGCAGCAGCACCAACCGTGACGCGTCAGGGACGGTCAGCCAGCGCACCCAGCCAAACGGCCGCCATGGCGTTAGCCGGAATGTAGAGATTGAAATCCGCCAAGCTGTGTATAGCGATGGCGGTGAGACCTCCGGCAACCGCCATCGCCAGATAGGCATCCGGACCGCGCACCAGACGCATGGAGTGGCGCAGTGCGCGCGCGTAGATCACCACCACCAGGAACATGAGCGGCACGAAGCCCAGGATGCCGAGTTCGGCCAGAAGCTGCAAATAGTCGTTGTGAGCGTAATCGACGGTGAGCGCCGGCGCCACGGTCTTGTAAGGCTGCAGCGCGGATTCATAACCGCCCAGGCCGCAGCCGAACAACGGGTATGCGCCGATTAAGCGCACAGTATCGGCCCAGATGAGCGCGCGGCTGTTGGCTGACACCTGCTCGCCGCCTGACAGGTCCGAGAACCTGGCGATGAGCTGGTCGGTGGGCAGGAGTACGAAAGCAGCCACGGCGGCCAGGATCATGGCGACGGCCGGCAGCCAACGCCGCGCTCCCCCACGGCCGCGTGCCAGCGCCAGCGATCCCATCACGGCGAGTCCGCCGAGGGTGGCAATGAACCCCATGCGCGACAGCGAGGAAACCACCGCCAGCAGCATCACCGCCGCGCACAACAGCAGTCCGCTGGCGCCCAGCGCGGGACCGAGCGGCGTGTGCCGCCGCGCGAACACATTGCCATGCCCGAGCAATCCGGCTGCACCCATGACCGCGAACGGCAAACACATCTCAAGTAACCCGGCGAAATGATTGCGATTGGCGTAGCTTCCGGTCGCGCCGACGATCAACGTCGCGCCGGAGGCCGCCTGCAGCAAACCGAGCAAGGACTCTATGGTGGCCACCGCGATGAGCGGCGCCGCGACCAGCCAGGGCCGCATTTCGAAACGATACACAAGCTGGCGAACCAGCAAGTAAGTGACAATCAGCCCCAGCAGCGTAATAGACCACTCCCAGGAGGCCGCGGGAGCCACACTGAGGGTGGCGGCGCGGGCCGGAGCTTCGAACGCCTCCAAGGCTCCGCTAAGCGCGGCGCGAGCCGGCGACAAAACACGCACCAGCCAGAGTGGAAGGGGGACGAGCTGGACGGCGGCTACCGCGAGCAGTGCCAGCAGCGCCCAGCGCCGGTTGGATCGCGGGCGTGGAGCAAGATCCTCGCGGCGGGTGAAAGCGAAGCAGACGGCGGCGAGCAGCGCAATGAACAGCAGGCAGGAATACCAATCGCGAGGCCAGACGCCGCCGCCCATCAGCGCGGCATAGCCCCAGGCAAGCGTCAGAAGGAGAAGGATGGCGGCAGGCACAGAGCTTCAAGATACAACAAGACCGGCCGCCAAGCGACGGCCGGTCTTAATTTGTCACCAGGAAGAGTATCGAAGCGATCGTGAACCGGCTAGTGCCGGCGGCGCGCCAGCAACAGAGCCGCGAACCCCAAACCCGCCAGAGCGAGCGTACCCGGCTCGGGAATACCCGT
>CAZDIZ010000011.1:35206-41290 GCA_964505625.1 uncultured Solibacteraceae bacterium
TGCCCGCCGAATACAGACGCACGTTCGAACCTTTGGCCAGCGTGAAAGCCATGGCGCCGTCCAGCAACCGGAGCGCTGCATTCTTTTCCTTACCCTCGACGGTGGCGCGCGAATTCTTGTTCAGCGTGATGCGGCTGCCGTCCTTGAAGGTCAATACAACGGGAGCGCCACCGGCGATCAATTCGTCGCCCGCGATGACGGGCCAAGACGAAACTCCCGCAACCGGAACCGACACGCCACTCACCTTGAACGGTTCCGTGCTGGACACGTTGGCGATCGGAGACGCCGCAAGACACACCGCGGCAAAGAGAGAAACCAAGAGCGCAATACGAATAAGATTCATCTTCACTGCTGTACCTCCTCCTCAGGTGACACTATTATTTTATTGTCTAGTGTTGCGTAGGTCAAGCGTAAACATTTGAAAACAAAGATACTTGGTACCATCTTTGTCATTTTTTGTATGACATTAGTTGACATTCACAAACCCCGTCTCCTGAACACCACCCGCTGGTAAAATGGAGCGTCGTCTTATGGGAGATCCGGCCGAATCCGCGCGTCGTGTCAGACAACGGTATGCCGAACTGCTCGGTGGGGCGCACTGCGGCCAACCGTGGTGGACAGCGGTAGCGATTACGGCCAGTTCGAGCCTGCAAGCCCAACGTTATCAAGCAGAAATCGACCGGCGGCGCCTGGAGGGCAAGTTACCCCCAGGCACCCGGTTCCTGGTGTCGCCCGACTGGCGGGACCGGCGGATGGGCAGCGGAGCGGCCACGCTATACGCCATGCGCAAGCTGGCCGGAGACGCCGCCGACTTGCGGACCTGGTGGACCAACGAGCGCGTGCTCATGATCCACTCCGGCGGTGACTCGCGGCGTTTACCTCAGTATTCGTTGTCGGGCAAACTCTTCAGCCCCCTACCGGTGAAAACACCGTGGGGCGAAGCCAGCACGGTTTTCGACGAAACCATGGCGCTATCCACCGGTTGGGCGGAACGTCTCCGCGCGGGACTGGCCGTCGGGTCGGGCGATGTGGTGCTGACTTTCGATGCGGCCCAACTCGATTGGACTCGGCCGGGTGTGTGCGGCGTGGCAATGCGGCAAACGCCGGAAGTCGGTTCACAACACGGCGTTTACGTGGCGGACGAAGCCGGGCGCGTTTACGATTTTTTGCAGAAGCCGTCGCTCGCGGAAGTTCGGGCCGCCGGCGGACTTCTCGAAGACGGCCAGGTGGCGCTGGACACGGGACTGCTGTGTTTCGACGCCGAAGTTTGCGCACAGTTGACCGAACTGGCGGCGGACCTGTTGGATGACGGGATTCCACAGATCGATCTCTACCAACACGTCACTATGGCGCTCACCGGACGTTGGACACCGGCGGGCGGCGACCACGCTTTTTTGAAACGGCTGGCGGAGGCTCTGCGCGGGACACCGTTCCACTGCTCACTGGTTCAGGGTGAATTCACACACGTGGGTTCGACGGCGTTATTCCGCAGACTGCTCACCGAAACAACCGAGTTCAGCAAGTTGTACGCCGTCAGACAGAGGCTGGGCAGTGGCACGCGCCGGGGCGTGAGTTCGGCGGGCGTGGTGGTGGACAGCGTTCTGGAAAGCGCGGAGGTGGGAGCGGAAGGGGTCGTGATCGAGACGCATCTCGACTCGCGACTGCGCGTAGCCCGGGGTGCTCTGGCACACGGCCTGGAGGGTATCACCTCGGCGGTGGAGATCCCCGAAGACACTGTGGTGCACCAGGTGCCTGTCACGCTTCCCGTCGGCACGCGCGGCGTCGTCATCCGTGTTTACCACGTCAACGACGATGCCAAGGCCACCGGCGAACGGTCCACCTGGCTGGGCCAACCCATGCAAGCGGCGGCGGCGCACCTGGGAATTGAAATGGACGTGTTGTGGCCGGGCGTTGTGGCGCCGGAGCGTTCGTTGTGGAATGCGAAGCTGTTTCCCGTCGCGACCGCCGATGAAGCCTGGGCGTGCGCGCGCTGGATGCTAGACCTGGAAACCGACTTCACTCGAACACGGTGGATGGAGTTGCCTCGTCTGTCACTCGCCGAAATTGTTGCGCTAATGGATTCGGCGGAACTTGACGCGGCGCGCGAGCGAAGGCGCCGGGCGAATTGGGAACGGACCGCCATTGAGTTGGCCGACTCCGGCGCCGATATTCGTCCGTTGGTGGCCAACGCTCCGGACTTGGCGGCGATGAACGCGGTGGCTCGCCGTTTGGATGCGCGGGCCCGTGAACTGGCGGACGCCTCGCCCACCGAATCGGCCAGCCGCTTTTATCAGGCCGGTCTGTTCTATGCGCAGGCGGGGCTCGAGCACGAAGCGGATCAACGGCACAGCGACGCTTTCGGTATGGTGGCGCGCGCGGTGGAACGCGGAACGCCGCCGCAGGCCGTGCACGACGCGGGCGCACTCTTCACCGAGGTTGAGGTACAAGCACCGGCGCGCCTCGACTTCGGCGGAGGATGGAGCGACACCCCGCCGTTCTGCCTGGATTGGGGTGGAACGGTACTGAACGCGGCCATCGAGATCGATGGCGCGGCGCCCATACGCGTCATCGCGAGGCGCACGGACAAGCCGGAAGCACTTGCGATTTGCGAGGCGGGCGAACGGAAGATCGACACGACCGGCGCGCTTACACCCGGCGATCCGTTCGCGATTCATCGCGCCGCGCTCGAAATCACCGGCATTCGAGAGGGTGTCGAGATCCGCACGGAAGTGAACCTGCCGATGGGTTCGGGACTCGGCACCAGCAGTATCCTGGGCGCAGCCATCCTGCGCGCGGTCAGCCAACTCGGCGGCGCGGAACTCGATGACCGCACGTTGAGCGATCGCGTCATGCGCCTGGAGCAGATCATGACCACCGGCGGCGGCTGGCAGGATCAGGCCGGAGGCATCTTTCCGGGAATGAAGCTGGTGTCTAGCGGGCCAGGCTTGGTGCAGAGGCTGCGCGTCGAACCGGTAAGCTGGCCCCCAGCGCGCAAGGACGAATTCGAACGTCTGGCGGTGCTATACAACACCGGCATCCGGCGCATTGCCAAAGGGCTGCTGCAACAGGTGGTGGGACGCTACCTGGCTCGCGAGACGCGGGCCGTCGAAGTGCTGCACAGCATCAAGACGTTGGCCATGGAGATGGCCTACGCCATGCGCGAAGGCGAGTGGGATCATTTGGGCTGGCTCATGAACCGGCATTGGGAACTGAACCAGGCGCTGGATCCGCACACCACCAACGCGCCCATCAACGCTCTGCTCGACGCCGTGCGGCCTTACATCCGGGGAGCGAAACTGGCGGGAGCGGGTGGCGGCGGCTTCCTGATCCTGCTGGCCAAGGACGAGGAGCACGCCGCGCGTTTGCGCGAGGAACTGGCGCGGCAGGGGGGAACGGATGCAAGAGTTTGCCGCTGGAGAATCGCCGGGGAAGGATTGCGCGTCGCCGCGCGTTGAGAGCTTCAGACTGTGGCCGAATAGCTCTTGGCGAAGGAAGGCAGTTTGAGTAGCAGTGTGTTGTGAACGATGTCGATCAAGCTGGCCCACGAGCTGGAATCGGCCAGCGAATCGACCGGACGCGTCAGACTGAAATAGTCGGTCTCGGTGAGCGGGATGCGAATGGTGCAAGAGGGCGCGCCATCCGGATTGTCGCGCTGGGCCGAATAGATCGTGCCGGCGAACGATGCGTACACGGAAGTAAAGCCGAGTTCGCGCGCGGCGCCCCAAACGGCTTTCCAACACTCCTCCGGCGTATCGGCGGCGCCCAACTCTTGTTCGAGCTTGCGCATCACCAATTGTGCCGCCAGCACACGCCGGAACCCGCCGCGCAGCACCAAGCGGCCCGCCATCCCGAACTCGACGTAGCCCAGGTGCTGAATCCCCAGCCATGCCGCCGCGCAGAAAATGACGATGACCAAACCGGCGTAGCGCTGGTTGACCACGCTCTGCAAAAGCGAGAACGCCGCGGCCAACCCGCAAACTCCGTACAGCAGCAACGCCACACGGCGGGGCGTGAAACCGCGCGCCAGCAGGCGGTGATGTATGTGGGCGTTGTCGGCTTCGAAGATGGGTTTGCGCCGCAGGTAGCGCCGTGCGATAGCGATACCGGTATCAAGCAGCGGAATCGACAGCGCCATCAGCGGCGCGGTCATTCCCAGCAGGGTGGCGGACTTCTGGCTCCAGATCACGCCGAAGCATCCCAGCAGGAAACCGATCGACAGACTCCCGCTGTCGCCCAGGAAGATGGAGGCCGGATTGAAGTTGTAGCGCAGGAACCCCAGCAGCGCACCGGCCAGCGGGGCGGTGGCATATGCCAACTCCATATTCCCCTGCATCAGCGCGGCGATCAGTGTGGTCACGGTCGCAAACAGTCCGATGCCCGCGGCCAGGCCGTCCACACCGTCGATCAGGTTGAACGCGTTCGTACACCCGATCAGCCATACAAGCGTGATCGGGATGCCCCACGCGGGACTGAAAACAATCCCGTCGAAGCGCTGAATCAATACGCCGCCCCAAATGGCCATGCCGCCGGCGATGAACTGCCCGATCAGCTTCTGCCACGGGCGCAGGCCAATCAGATCGTCGAGCAGACCAGTGGCGAACACCACGGCGGCGGCGGGCAGCAAGCGCATCGCGAACGGCAGGCCGCGCATCAAGATGAGTCCGCCCTTGAGTGCCAACAGGAGTACCACCGCGAACGCCGCCACGTAAGCGATGGCCAGCGGGATGCCGCCCACGCGCGGGATCGCCACAGTATGGAGCTTCCGATGCCGGTCCGGTTCGTCCACCACACCTAAACGGCGCGACAGATTACGCACCAGCGGCGTGAGCAGGAACGCGAGAAGAAACGAAGCGCAGCCGAGCGTCAGCAGGGAAAACATTTATTTAAGACCCACACATCTAGTATTTCAGGCGGCCGCGGACACGGCAGTCTCCACGCCCAGCAGACGGCGGAATCGCGCCATGGCGGCCGGGCGGTCGTAGTGTTCGATGAACGCGTGGCGCGCGCGGCGGCCCGCTTCGCGCGCCAGTTCCGGGGAAGCACTCAGGCGTTCCAGCAGCGCGGCCAAGCCCGCGTCGTCGCCGGGACGCACACACCAACCGCAGCCGTGGCGTTCGACGATGGCCGCCGTGGTGCTGGCGGGCGGACCGATGAATAGCACACCTCGCCCAGCGGCCATGATTCCGTATGCCTTGCTCATCACCACCGCGCCAAGCGTTTCCTCGCGCTGGGAGACCAGGCCGATGTGCCCTTCGGCCAGCGACGCCGAGAGTGCCTGCCGCGGCGCATAGCCGCGGAACTCAACGTTGGCGATCGAACGCTCGCGGCACATGGCGTGGAGATTCTGGTGATGCACGCCGCCGCCGGTGAACAGGAAACGAGTGCCGGGACGATTCGCCAGGCGTTCGACGGCGCCGCGAATGGTGGCGGCGTCGTGCGCAAGTCCGAAGTTGCCGCTGTAGAGCGCCGTGAATTCTCCATCGGGGAACGGCAAGGGCCGAATCTCTTCGCCGTCGGCCCAGTTTTCGATCACGGCGATTTTCGCCGGATCGCATCCAGCATCGATCAAACGCCGCCGCATGCATTCACCGAGCGCGACAACGCGGTCGGCCCGCGAGCGGCTGTAAGCCGACAAAGCGCCGAGCACGCGCGTGAACGGAGATTCGCCGCGCATCACGCCAAGGTCCACGGCGACCTCCGGATAGAGATCCATTTCCCAAGTGCAGTGCATCGCCCCGCGTGTGCGCTTGAGCAATGTCCCCAGCAGCCCGAGCAGCGGAGGCGTGGTGAGTGTGATCACCACATCGGGACGAGCGACGCGCAGCGCGCGCCACGCGGCGCCGGCGTAAAAGGATGCGTAAGACAGCACACGGCCCGCCGCGCCGCGCGCGAATGGAAGCGCGGGAACGCGATGCATGGTGACGGGCGGCGGATCACCCGCGCCGGCATCCGCATAATGGCTCGCGGCCGAGATGGCATGTACCTCGACGCCGCAATCGGCCAAAGCGCGCCCCAAGTCCGTGGCGAGTTGGCCGGTAGCCGCTGCGTCGGGATAGAAGAACTGGTTGATCAACAGGACGCGCA
>CAZDIZ010000011.1:41390-53100 GCA_964505625.1 uncultured Solibacteraceae bacterium
TGGCCGGTAGCCGCTGCGTCGGGATAGAAGAACTGGTTGATCAACAGGACGCGCATTTGAATTCGCGGCGGCGCACGAACCGCGCCGGATTGCCCGCGTGAATCTCGTAAGGCGGAATGTTTGCGGTCACCACGCTGCCGGCGGCGGCCACACCGCATTCGCCAATTTCGACGCCGGGCGCAATCAACGCACGCGCGCCGGCCCACGCGCCATCGCGCAGCGTGATGGGCTTCACGATCAGTCCGAACGCGGGATCGCTCCAATCGTGATTGCCCGTGCAAAGATAGGCGCCCTGCGAAACGCAGACACTCGAACCGATGCTGACGGGCGCCATGTTATCGATCCAGCAGTCCTCGCCCAACCAGGAGTGATCGCCCACATCGAGCAGCCACGGATACTTCACGCGCACGCCCGGCTTGATCACCACGCCGCGCCCAACACGCGCGCCGAACGCGCGAAGCAGCGCGCATCGCACCGAAGAAAGCGGCATCCACGAACAGCGCAGCACGGGCAACCCAAGGAAGAACCACAGCGCCTGGACAAACCGCGAGCGGCCCGGCCGGTACCAGGAATTGTCGAAGCGGGCGAGGTTGGTCATGTGAGAATCTCGACGCTGGTGGGTTTCGCTCCGCCGAGCACCCATTCGTACACATCCACCATTTGCCGGCCGATGACTTGCCAGCCGTGCCGTTCCAACACCAAACGGCGTCCTTGCGCGCCGACGGCCGCGATGGAGGCGCCGGGCAATGCAAGGAATTCGGCCAGCGCGGACTCGATCCGGTCCGTCTCGGGCTCAATGATCCATCCACCGCCGGCGCTGGCAACTTCCGGAAAATTGCACTGGCGCGTGATGATGACGGGACGCGCCATCGCCATGGCCTCAAGCACGGCCACGCTCAGCGCTTCAGAGTGCGAAGGAAGAACGAATACCGCGGAGGCGGCCAGCGCGCTCCACTTGAGTTCCCCATCCAACATGCCCGTGAAACTCACCGAACCCGCAATGCCCAAACTCCGGATGAGCGCTTCGACGTGCGCGCGCGTGCCCTCGAAGTCCGGTCCCGCCAGCACTAGGTGTGTGCCCGGATGGCGGCGGTAGAGTTTCGCCCAGGCCCGGCACAACAGGTCGACGCCCTTCTTGTAGTGGATACGCCCCAAGAACAACACCAGTCGCTGCCCGGACAGATGCGGGAACCGGTCGAGAAACAACTGCGGCGAAACGGAATCCGGCACGTCCACGCCGTTGGGGATGAGAGCGATGGGGCTGGGCAGCCCGAAGCCGCGGTAGTTGCTGGCCTCGGCGCGTGTCAGTGCCCGCAGGCAGTTCGCACGGCGGAGATTGGGCCGCTCGAACAGCGCGGCGTAGGCGGTCTTCTTCCAGCGTTTGTTATTGAGTGCCCAAGGTTCGAGCATGCCGTGCGCGGAGACCACCACCGGCTTGCCGCTTTGGCGCGCCAACGCACCGGCCGCTAACGAATGGGCGTCCCAGATGCCGTGTATATGCACTACATCGGCTGGAAGGACCACCTCACGCAAACGCTGCCTCAACATGTAGTCCACAAACGGGCGCCGCCCGCGCAAAGGAATGCGTACAAATCGGATGCCGTTCCGGCTCGCGAGGTCCGAGCGTTCCTCGTCCCCGCACGCCGCGGCCAAGGCCGCCGAACAACGACCGGTGCCACTAGTAGCGCGCGTCAGTCCGGCCACAGCCACGCTCATGCCGCCATAGTGCGAATCGATGTGCGATAGGACATCGAGGGAAGCGAACATAGCGTCTAGCTGACCACCTTGCCCGTTTGGGCGGACTCGACCAACCGCGCGACAGCCGAAGCCCAGCGCTCCAGCGAGTAGTTCGAAATGATCTGCCGCGAACGTTCGCCCATGCGAGAGTGTTCGTCACGGCTCATGGCGTTCATTCGCAGCATGCAATCGGCGAGTTCATTCTCCTGGCCTGGATCGAAGACATATCCGTTGCCGCCGTGCTCGACCAGATCATCGGCGCAGCCGCAGCGGTCGGAAACGAGCACGGGCAGGCCCGAAGCCATGGCTTCATTGACGACCAGACCCCACGGTTCACGCGTGCTGGGAAGGATAAAGCAGGAAGCGAAAGCGTACGGCGGCAGTAGTTCGTCGCCCTGCTTAAATCCGGCGAAGTGAATGTGGCCGGCGCATCCGGCTCGTTGGGCTTCGTCGCGGAGACTTGCCTCCAGCGGACCTTGCCCAACCAGGACCAGATCCCAATCGCCGCCGCGTTCGCGGTACGCACGGAACTCGCGCACGAGCGCATGAAGATTCTTCTCCGGCGCCAAGCGGCCGACGTAGAGAAAGTACCGTTCGGGAAGCCCTTCGACCTTCGATGCCGAGCGGCGACGCAGCGCCGCGGTTCCCCGAGCGTAGAAGTCGTTGTCGACGACGTCGTAGCCGATGGCGATATGGCGCGCGGGGAACCCGAGCGAGATCAGGTATCGCTCGGCACGACGGCCTCCGACGATGGCGCGGTCGAACAGCGCGCGCACCAAGAGACTCTTCAATCGCTCTCGCCACCATGAACGGGGATGATCGTCCGCCGTGGATTCAGTCATCAAAACGACCGTCCTGCGACGCAGTCGGCCCCAAACGGCAGCCACAAGAGGAGAGAACCAACGGTAGCCGGGAACCAAGACAACGCTGGCGCCGCTCCCCTGCATGGCGCGCCACAAACGGAGAGCCAGAGACAGTACGCCGGCATCTTCCCAAGCACCCTCCCACAGTGTCCGATACTCGTAACCGTCGACGTTCCGGCCGGTCCAGCCATACAACAACTGCTTGCTGCACAGTTCGATCACCACGAGACGAAACCGGACAGCCAAAGCACGGGAACGCGCCACGTGATAGGGTCCACAACTCGCCCAAATGAGTGCGACTACGTTCTGACCAGACGACCCATCACATTTCGTCATTGCGACGTCCCGTGTATTCAAAGCTTCGGCAAACGGGCGGTTAGACTGCGCGTTATTCCGACAGAATCAGCATGGAGCATCCGCCCAGGAGGCGCGCCGCAGTGGGTGGATGGACTTTGGATACTACTCCGCGGGCAACATTCACGATGCGAGTTGAGAGCGGCTTCGAAGGTAGCTCGAGCGCCCCGTTGGTCAATCGCCAGTCGATAATGCGGTGTCCCGTATACTGCAAGGATTTCAGTGCTGTCTCTATAGTGAACAGATGGATGTGTCCCACGGCATCCCACGAGTTGACGCCGCGCAATAGAGCACTCACGTGAGCGTCAAGCGGAATATGGTAGAGCTTGTGCCGCCCTTTCTTCTTTGCCTGCCGAAGAAAACTGAAGCAATCTTCAACGTGTTCGACGACGTCAAGAACAAGCACCAAATCGAAGCACTCCGGCTCACTGAACGCATCGCCCAGGACAAACCGGCATCGAGCGTTCCCACATCGCTGGCTCATCCCATGAGCGGCAGGACTAATCTCGTAGCCAGTAAATGAAACATAGCCGGGCATCTGAGCTTGCAGCGAAGCGAGCACGGCCCCGGCACCACACCCTATGTCGCACACGGAATTCGGAGACACTTCGGGATGGCGCGCAAGCATCTCCAGCACCCACCGAGCTTTGGTGGATGAGTCCTCCATGTGCCAGGAACCACCCGTCTTTTCCAGGTACCGTCCATCCAGATAAATTTCGGCCCGGTCCGTTGGATTACGATCTGCTGCCATTGTCGTCAGAACTCACCAGGGAACCTAGAAGCCCTATGCGGAAACCGCCGGCACCGCCATCTGAGCATATGCCGCCCTCACAGCCGAGCGAAACCTCTCCCATGTAAACTCGCGCGCGCGGCGGGCCGCTTCAACACCCATATCCGCAAGCAACTTTCGGTGATGGGCACACCAGTCTATTCTTTGGGCCAACAACTCCGCGTTTCGAATCGGGACGACGAAACCGTTCACGCCCTCTTGCACAACATCCGGTCCACCAGTGCGATCCGTGGTGACAACAGGCACACCACAACTCATTGCTTCGAGCAGAACGTGCCCGAACCCTTCTTCGAGCGACGGAAGTACGAAGAGGTCGCTGGTCTGTAAGTCGCGGACAATCGCCTCAGTGCTACTGTTCACGCAAATGTCCAAGTCCAAATGACGGTATCTGGAGAGTAGCTGCCAATCAACGCGGCCGCGCCCTCTTAGCCGTAACCGTAACCGGCGGGATGAGAGACGACCCACGGCGTCAAGCAAGTAGGACAACCCTTTGCGCTGCACGAGACTACCAAGAAACATGATCGTCATTGGATCACTTTCGCCTGGTGGGGTTGTTCTGGCCGGAAACTGGACCGGATCCACGCCATACGGAACAATGTGGATGCGTTCAAATGGTACGCCATTCTCGGACAGCGACCGGGCGGTATGGGTGCTTGCCACCAGCCATCCGGTGGCAAGAGCTGGCTCTTGCGCCAGTTCCGCGAAAGCGGCTTGTGATAACTGGAGCTCAAGTTCGGATTTGAGCGAATCCGAGGACTCGGGGACCCGCTCAAGCTCCTCGACGAGTGTCCGCCGAACGGTCTCGGGGTGAGGATGAATCTGAAACAGGAAACGGTGCGCTGGCCGAGCCGGCCCAGGCTGGAATGCATGAAACGCATAGTAGCTGCACGCCACCACAGCGGAACGGGACTTATTGGCAACCGCCCGGGCTTTGATGCCCAGCCAGCGATCACTCGCGCGGTGGATGTTTAGTCCGCGCAATGCGCGCATCGCCGCGAAGGCGGCTGCCGCCTTCGTCGAAACTATTACACGCTCGGAAGGCAGACTTACACCACAACGGTTTCGGACCACGCGAGTGGAATAGAAATTCGTAACGAGTTTGTCCAGCAATCCACCTTCGCTGAGGGCCAACGCCAGTTGGTAGTTATCACGCGCGCCGGCGTGAACTACAACTGCTTGGAGCACCGAAGGCTCGGGTTCATGACGCAGAAGATCCATGAAGAACGCGCGACTCCAACGAACCTATCTCAACTGCTAACGGAATCAGGGCCAACCGCGGGCAAAGTCCGCCTCCGCGATCTGCCGTCGACGTACAGCCGGCCGGGTACCACCAGGCGCCGTGGAATCTGTTCGTGATCCGCCCGCGCCGTGGCGAGCGTCAGAGCAAGTAGCCCCCAAAACGACTTCCAGTTCCCTGTTGAAAGACTCATGAAACCGAAAAACACGGCGAGGTAGACGGCAATAAAGGGAGCAGCGTATGCCAAGCCTCGAGTCTTGTAGAGACGATAGGGCGCGCCGAAAAACAACAGAGCGAAAAGAAACATCCCAGGAAAACCGGTGGACGACCCAAAGTCCAAAAAGGCGTTGTGCGCGGCGGCGTAAACCCCGGATTCACCCACGCGTGCGACACCGTACATGCCAAAATCCACAGTCTCTCCGGAAGGCACGCCGAACAGTGGATGCTTCAAAAGCAGGTCCCAGTGGATACTCCACACCTGAGAGCGGCCGGCAAATGCGGACTTCGTATTGAAATAACGCTCGTTTGCCGCATTGCGGAGTTGCACCTTTTCGTAAGTGTCGAGCACAGCTTGCCCAACGCGGCCCGAAAAGGGCAACAGACATATGATCCCTAGCACGGCCACCCATGGCATGATCGCGGATGCACTTAATCGCAACGAACGCGGCGTAAGAAACATCGTGAAGGCTATTCCGCAGAGCACTAACGGCATCGAATACAAGCCTCCCCTGGAAACGGTACCCATGAGAGCAGGGACTGCGATCGTGATGGTTACCACGGCAAGTAGGCTCATCCTGCGACTCCATTGCCGCGAAGGACACCATTGGGGCGAAAAGATCGCAAGCGCCAGGAATCCGGCGATCGCGACAGGAAGATTCAGTGCGACAGCATTCGCATCTCCACGCCCAGCGCCAATGCGTTCTATGAGAACTCCTCGAACCGACTCTTCGTATACTTTGGCAATGACTGGCAATTCCAGGAGCCGTCCCCAATAGCCTATGGAACTCAGCGCCATCCCACTTGCTAGCGCTAGAAGCAGAACGTGCGGTTGAGCCAGACCGCGTCTTGCGTAAACGTATGAGATCGCGCCGAGCAATGCCGCGTACATCAAGGGCGAATAGAAAAAGCCGCGGTTCAATGTGAATACCACGTAATACCAGGTGATTAGTGGCAGCACCCAGCACCAATACGTTCCTAGGGAACGCAGGAATCGCCAGCATCCATTCCAGGGCAGGGTAACCGCCCAGATGAGCACGGATAGCTGCGCGAGCGTTAATGGAAAGCCGCTCGGGTCGGGAACGATCTGAGACGCCGCAAGAAAGAAGAACCACGTGAGCGGGTGGAATACCGCGACAAAGGTGGCGAGAACAGCGACGGCCCCACCGGCCCACGAGATGGATACGGGTTCAAGGTTCAGGGCCACGAGAGCAACGGCGATTCCACAAAGCGCGAGCACCGTAGCCGGGCTCGCGGTACTCTTCCGTCTAATTCGAAGCGCTGTGGCGGTGAGGTTGCGCGACCAGTTTCCCGACGCCGCCAAAACACTCCCCGGCCTGTTTCTTTCCACCGAATCACGCATGACGGTATACCGCCTCGTACGCCGCACGCATCCTATCGAGGGTGAAGCGCTCCAAGTACTCCGCGTGTGCCGCCCGTCCGAGCCTGCGTAAGAGATTGGCGTCCGCCGCGAGAACGGAGAGTCTCTCACGAATTGCGTTCACATCCCGTGGCACAAGGAAGCCCGTGTACCCATCCTTGACGGCGGATGGTATGCCGCCCACCGCCGTTGCTACCACTACGACTCCAGCCGACATGGCTTCGAGGATTGCCATCGGCAAGCCGTCGCAATTGCTTGGCAGGCAGAGCACATCCAGTTCGGGCATCACCGTGTTCGATGCACTCGGCACATGCCCGAGGTAAGACGCGAAGGAGGAGTGCTGGGAACACCATGCTTCCGCCGCTTTCGCATCGGGACCGAATCCCGCAACGACAAATCGGATGTTGGCACCTTGTTCGGACAGCGTACGGACAGCTTTGGCCGTCAAGCGCCACCCCTTGTCATCGTTGAGAATCCCGACGTGGCCAACCACAAGTGGTATGTCAGATCTCTTTTCACACCGGCACTCCGCGACGGAAGATTCGACACCGTTCGGAACGACGTGGAACTCAGACGGATTGAGTCCAAACAAACGTTCCGCCGCGGCGAGATTGTTGCCGTCGACGGAGACCAGGCGGCACCCTCGACGTCGCAGCGCTTGCGCCCACCGCCGGTGAATGGAGCGCCGAATGGGTTGCCTCTGGAGACGAGACTCGCCCGGGACGCCGTGGAATGTTGCGATCAGATCGACTCCTGTGAGCGAGCGAAAGAAGGCGCCAGAAAGCCACGCGTTATGGGAATGGATAACTCGATGGCAGCCGTGAGTCTCGTCGTTCATTGTCTTCAGCCACTGCCCGATCGGATTGGCGAACCATTCGTGGTAGAGGAAGGCCGCCGAACCGGGAACTCGAGGCGAGGCCGCCGTCCGGATCCAACCGTCCCATCCGTCCAAGTCATTCCAGTAAGGCCAATCGCGGGTCAGCAGCAAGCCGAGACCAACCCAGTAACCCGCCTGCTTTTGTGCCTTGGCGAGGCTCTTCATGAGAGACCAGACACCGGTCAACGGATTCCGCGCCACGTGGAGGACCGCCAGACTTGTCTCTTGGATAGCCATCACTGTCTCCGCAACCGGCGAATCGTCCGCCACATTTCGCGGGGGATAGGAGTTACTTCACTCCGAAGCCGGACGGCATCCACCACTCCGCCAAGAATGCCGCGACAGTAAGACAGCTTGCGCGAGGAGCGGAACCAATAGCGAACACTCCAAGCCAAGCCTGATAGCAGGCCTATCGGCCAGCGAAGATTCAAAGCCCAAGCCAGCACTCTACCGCGAGCGTATTGCCGCTGCTCCCAATTCAAATCTCTTCCGCTCCGAACATGATCATGCAGGACGACCCACCTCGGATCGCACCAGATCCGGTGCCCACTGGCGGTCATTCTCCATGCAAGTTCAGTGTCCTCGGCGCCGAATGTCAGTTCAGCTCTGTACCCTCCGATTCTCAGGAACGCCTCGGCGCGAACCAGAGATGCGCCTCCAATGAGCGTCGAAACCGACCTGGGAGGCAAACTCGGCGGACAGGAGGAAACGCCGTCGTAAACCCGAACCATCCGAAACACCACCGCATCGTGGTCTTCCGTGCGCTCCAGAAAGTCCAGCGCGGCGCCGACGCTTTCTTCGGACTCGGGGTATGTGTCGTCGTCGAGAAACAGCAGATACTTTGTACCGGCCATTTTTGCCAGAAAATTCCGGCCCGCGGCCGGGCCGCATCGAACACGTCCACGAATGAGCTCGCAGGCCGCTAACTGCCGCACTTTCTCCGCGAGAGCTTCGGGGTCGTCGGACGCATCATCGTACACAAGTATCCGAGCGTCAACGCCTCTTCGTCTCGTCTCCGTAATAGACTTGGCGAGCCTATCCGGCCGGTTGCGTGTTGAGATGAGAATTGTCAAGTCGGACATTGGCATGAGCGCCATGCACCTTGTTGCTACGTTCAGGGCACGACAGAGTCAGAAGGTTGACCGAATACACGAAACAGGAGAGCAGTGACTTTCTCTTCCCAGTGCTGACGCGAGAGCCCATCAACCACGGTTCGATACGCATTCCACGCCAAGCGGCGCCGCTCTTCATGGTCGGCAACGACCTTCTCGACGGCGGCTTCAATCGCGGACGACGACGGCTGCACCAATAGCCCGTTAAACCCCGGAACGATGACATTCGGTAAACCACCAACGCATGTTGTTACCACGCAGGTGCCGGAAGCCATCGCCTCAATGAGAGAAAGCGACGTCCCTTCGCTACCGTAGGACGGCACCACCTCGATGTCGGCACTGTAGTGCTCGTTCGCCATTTGGTCATGCGGCTGCTCGGATATGTTGACGTTCGGAAAGCGATCCAGCCGACGCCTCAAGAGCCGCTCCGCACCGGCGGCTCCGTCGCGGCCGCGAATGGCAAACTCGACGCTTGGATACCGCGGCGCCATTCTTTCGACCACATCGGCCCAAAGAAACGTCCCGCGATGAAGTTCAAACCGGCGCGCAAACAAAATCCGCTTCGCGGAATGGCGTGTGTCGAGCTTCACACGGACAAGCACTTCGGAGACCGGATCGGCGAAGTTAGGAATGAACTCCCACTTACTCTCCAAATCCGCCCACCCGCACATGGTCCGCATCCAATTCTGGAAGTTGGTATCGACCGTGATGGTCGCGTCCAGCGCGTTGAGGGCTCGCAAACAACGCCGGCTCATGGCAACCGCCCGCGCGCCTTTGAGCCAGTTCAGCGGCCACTGCAACAAGTTGGAGCCGAATCGCCGGAAGCGGACGTCCCAATAGATCCCATGCTGTAGCCCGATAGCCGGCCGGAACAGGAGCGGCGGCATCAGGTGAAGGTCCGAGTAGATAGTGGCGCCGCGAGTCCCGCCGTGGAATTCTCTAAGGAGCCGATACTGGCTTTCAAAGCTATCCCAAGCTCGAACCGGAATGTCATTCCATTGCTTGCTGAAACCGCCGACGCCTCGCTGGAAGATGCTCACTTCATAGCCCAACCGCCGCGCTAGCTGCCCCAAACCTCGGATGTAGGTTTCCGTCCCTCCAGTTCCAAGACGCGAACCGTCCTGCAAAAAGAACCAGTCGGTGACAATGGCTATTTTCGAAGGCATGACCACTATCGATTCAGGGTAACTTCACGTCCGGGTGGTCAGCAGGATTCGCTGACTGAACAGGTAGGTGTTAACGGCGTGGAGGCAATAGGAACTCAGGGTCGCCCAAGCTAATCCGATCGCGCCATAGCGGGGAACCAACCACAAAGCAATCCCTAAGAATGCGATAGCCCAAACCAGATTCAGCCAGAATCCTCCCCACATTCTGCCCAAGCCAGCGATCGCCTGGCCAATTGTTGCCGCCGTGGCGCTGACCGCTCCGGCGGCGGCCAACAGACACAGCGTGACGACTCCGTTTCGGAACTCAGGCCCATAGGCGCCTAATATCCAGCGGCTTGCGGCGATGACTGCTAATGCTGCGGCAAAACTGATGGCAAAAACCCACAGCAAAGTGCCATGGAGGACTCTCCGGAAGGAAGCACGGTCACCCATGCCGCGAAGGCTTGAGAGGATCGGCAGTGCGGGTTGAGTCAGGATTGCCGGCACGAGAGTGATTGCGTTCCGCCATTGATTGGCAGCATTGAAAACCCCCAACTCTCTGTATCCTCCCGGCTGACCTGCCAGCAGAGCATTCGCCGCCCACATTAACGGAACAACAATCACGCTGCCAAGAAAGGAAGGAACCGAAAAGCTCCACAAGATTTCGCTCTCACGCCACGAACCCTCCAGGTGCAAAGGGACGCCGGCTTGCGATAACACTCTGCGCAGAACAGTTTCGCCAACCACCCATCCGATCGCCGCGCTAACCACAAGTCCCCACATCGCGCCGGGCACTCCGAAATAGATCGCTCCGAGTACCACGGACGGCAGAGTCACCAGACCCCGCGCGAAGTTGACTGTTGCCAAATCCCTGAAAGCTTCAAAACCCGCCAACACGGATGATTGTATTCCGCCAATACCGTTTAAGAAGAGCAAACCCGCCGCGATGCGTAACTCGCTCTCCAGATGTGGCGCACTGATGGAACGGGCTAGCATTGGCGCAGCCGCCAGGAGGACAATCGCGCCTAAACCGCTGCACGCGATCGCGACTGCATAGGTGAGGCCGAGAATGCGTCCGGTTCGGTCTGGGGCCACTTGGTGGAGTTCCGACACGTATTTGGTCACGGTGACGCCAAGTCCCATCCCCGCAAAAGTCCCCAGCATTCCGACGGTGCTCTGGATCATGCCAACCTCTCCAAAGCCACGCACGCCGAGTATCCGTGCCATGAAAACCGATGCGAATACCGCAAGCCCTTGGGAACCAGCCGCACCCACCACTGACCATGCGGCGCCTCGTGCGAATCTGGCGCGCAGAGAGCCTGCTGGCAGGAACCGCATTCGCATGTCTTGAAGTGCTGCGCGCATCGTTTCCATGGAACCCTCAACCATGAACCGTTGACGGTTTTTGAGGCGGCGCTGATACACCTTCTCTGTCAAGCGCGGACACAATTGCTGGACTCAGCACGGGAAGAATGGTGATCCAATAGCGAATCTCCCACCACAAGCCAATAACCAGCAGAACGGCGATGTAGGGAATCAATGCTAAACCGAAGCGCCGAAACAAAAGAGGCGCGGACTTCATCTGCCTGGCAGCGACCCACCACAAAGGTCCCAGAAACAAAACGGTCATACGAAGCGTGTGGCCGAGTCCGCCAAAGTTTCCCGCAATCGCATCGTGCAGGAAGAACGTCGGTGCCCGGTATCCGACCAACCAGTGCAAACCGAAATACGCCCCACACCACAAAATCAAGTTAGCCAGCGCCACACGCACCGGACGCGTGGCAAGAACGCCAACTCGAACATGAGACAAGTTCTCCGGCAGAACGTACAGCAAGAAGCCCAACGGTAGAAAGGCAGTGGTTTCTCGGGTCAGGACCGCAATGAAATTTAGCAGTGTAAACAGTCCATAACTCCGCCGCAAAACCATCAGCATACCGATGCCGTAAAACGCGGGTTCCCAGAATGACCACGGATGGAAGTAGTGATCTCGAAACGTCA
>CAZDIZ010000011.1:53200-63459 GCA_964505625.1 uncultured Solibacteraceae bacterium
TAAAACGCGGGTTCCCAGAATGACCACGGATGGAAGTAGTGATCTCGAAACGTCAACCCCACAGCGAAAGCGCTCAAGGCAATTCCCAGCGCTGCCAAGGGTGCTCCGTAATGGATGTAGGTCAGTCTCCATAGTGAGAAGAAGAACAACCCCAGCCCGGCGGCATTCAAAGCGAAGTACGCCAAATTGAACGCGCGTTGACTGTATCGCGCGGGCGGGTGGATCGGTGACCTGTTCACGGGCGGCATCCACTGAATCGTCCGCGCAAGAAACTCCGCGACGTTCGGAAGCAGAACTCGGTACCGGAACTGGTATGCGGCTTGCCCCGTTACAATTTCCTCGTGCAGTCTGAACCGTTTCTCGAAGTTGGGTTCTTCGATTCGCTTGTAGTACTCATACGCCAAGCCGAACGTCACGTACAGCCCTAGCAGAACCGCAAAGAGACAAACACGGCAACGCACACATTGAGGCATTCTGGTCAAAACTCGATTCGTAACATCGGCAACTTCTTGAGCAGGTCGGGCTACTGTACCGAAAGAACTACCAGAAGTATGCGCACAAGGATGAGCATCCCACCAACAAGTCACTACCAGAGCTGACGCGAGTGAGAAGTTCCGTCCACTTGCGAAAGCCTCTTGGACACACAAAGAGCAAGCTCACGGCGAGAGGCGTCGCCTTAGCAGGCATGCCTGCTAAGCTTGTCCCGCCGTGTAGTACTTCTGATACTTTCCGTAGTAGCCGTTGTCGGCCGTCTTGGGATTCCAATCGTTGAGGATGGTTCCGAGCAGTGGGGTGCCGTCTTCTGCCAAGCGCTGGCGGACGGCTTGGGCGGCGTCGCGGGTGGTTTTGTTGGCTCGCACTACCATGATCATGGCGTCGGCCATGCGGCCGAGCACGCGCGCGTCAGGGATCTGCAACATCGGCGGCGCGTCGATCAGGATCATGTCGAACTCGTTTGCGAAGCGCTCCAGCAACTCGGGCAGGTGCCGCGAATACAGCAGATTGGTCGCCGCCACTTGGCAGCGTCCGCTGGGCAGCACCGATAGGCGTGGCACCGGCGTCTCGTGAATCAGGTTCGCCGCCGAACCGTCGTGCGCGGACTGGTTGTTGCGCAGCACGTCGGCGAAGCCCTCGTCGTTAGGTAACTGGAAGATGTCGTGAAGCCGCGGCTTGCGGAGGTCGCCGTCGATCAAGAGCACACGCTGGCTGACTTCGGCCAGCGCGATGGCCAGGTTCGTGATGACCGTGGTCTTCCCTTCTCCGGGATTCGCGCTGGTTACCACCAGCACGCGCGGGCGCCGCTCGGCCTGGCTGGAGAAGAGAATCGACGTAAGCGTCGTGCGGAACGAGTCCGCGATGATCGACATGTGCTTCTGGAATGTCACCAGTTCGATCCGGCTCCCGAGCGACGCTTCGCCTCCCTCCACCGGAACCAACTGCCGCGAGGCGGCGCCTTCAGCGGCGCCCAACTCGCCCGCCAGTGACTTGCGGCTGAAGTATGAACGCTTGCCAGCGCCGACATTCGCACTGGGAATCACGCCCAGTTCCGGCACATTCAGGTAGAAGTTCGCATCACCGGCTTCCTGTATGGTGCGGTCGACACGGTCGCGCACAACAACAAACGCAACTCCGGCCAGCAGGCCTCCCAACAGACCGAACATCGCGTTCATGGTGACCCGGGGTTTGAACGGGAACGCGGGCACGGTGGCGGCATCCACCACGCGCACGTTCGATGCGCGCATGGCGGAGGCGATGCTGGATTCCTTCACGCGCTGCAACATGGCTTCGTAAAGCTGGCGGTTGGTATCGACTTCGCGCTTGAGGATGTTATAGCGGATGGACTTGCCCGCTTCGGTGCTGACCAGCCGCGCCTGATTGGCGTAGTCGGCGGCCAGCAGGCGCTCGCGGCGCTGCGCTTCTTCATACTCGTTGCGAATGCGCACCAGGATGGCGCCGCGTTCCTTGTCGAGCGAACCTTCCAAGCTGGCAATCTGCGCCTGAATCCGTTTCACCTTGTAGTGCGCGGGAGTGTAAACGGAACTGAGTTCGGCCATCTGCCGGCGTAAATCGGTCAGCTTGGACTGCGTGTCCTTCGGGCCGTTTTCGCCCGAAGCTTCCGATAGCATGGTGGGCGAACCATTACGCGCAACCTCATAGCGCGATTGTTTGGCCGCGCGATCGGCCTGCGCCTTGCTCAACTCTTCCTGCAATTGGCGCAGCTTGTCTTCGGAAACGCTATTCTTTTCGCCCGTGAATAACAACCCGCTTTGACGGGCATAGGATTGCAGCGCGTCCTCGGACCGCTCCAACCGAATGCGCATCTCATCAAGTTGGCGTGAGAGCCACTCGCCGGTCCGCTGCGTGGTTTGCCAGCGTGCTTCCAGAGTCTGGTCGATAAACTCGCTCACCATGGTATTGGCGAACTCGGCGGCCGCTCGCGGGTCGGTGGATTCACAACTGATCTCGACGATACGCGTGGTGCCCTCGGCGCGCGCGTCGCAGCCGGCATCGGGAGCCACTCCGGCGGCCGCACCTTGGACGGGAGGCTCGGGCAGCTTGAGCACCTTGCGCCAAGCGGCCAATCGTGACATGGGCGCGACAGGACGCGGCGGCAATTTGGCCGCAACCTTCGTCGCGACGCGCTGCATCAGCGAACCGCTTTGCAGCAGGCGTATCTGCGTTTGAATGTCGCTGCCGGAGTAGAAATCCATCATGCCCGAATCCGCGACTGGATTGAGCTGCCGCGAGTTCATGAAATCGGGATTCATGGCCTGAATCTCAATCGTGGTGCCCGCCTGGTAGACGGGCGTCTGCGGCAACGTGTAGAGCATGGAGGCAAGCAGGCCGAGGCAGGCGATGATAACCAGCGTGCCCTTGTAGCGCAGGAGCAGCCGCCAGTATTCCACCAGGCCGCCGGCCGCGCCTTCATCGGAGGCTTCGTATCCGTAACCGTAGCCGGAAATGTCAACGTAGGGAGCGGGCGCCTGTCCGTTGCGCAAAGGAGCGATGGCGTTGGAGGGAGGCGGGGTTCGCCGGTTGGGGATGGAGTCGTTCTGCATGGGGTTCCTTTCAGACGAGCGCCGCGGCACCTAGCGGCGCCAGATAACCAGTCCCGTGGTGATTTGCACGGCGGCTTCGGCGGCGCGGATGCTGGCGCTGCGCGTGGCGCTGGTGGGGACGAACAGGATGTCGTCGGCGCGCATGGGAACGTCGCTCGCGCGGCCGGCGAGAATGTGTTTCATGTTGACGGGGATTTCGAGCCGCGCGGTCTGCCCGGCGGTGATGCGGAGGATTTTGGCGTGCTTGGTGGACGCGGTCTTGTCGGCGCCTTCAGCGAGCGAGAGCGCCTGTAGCACGGTGATGTTCTCGCGTTCCGCAAGAACGAAGCCGCCGGACTTCTTCACCGCACCGACCACGTAGACCATGTCCGCGCGCGGCACCGAGATCACATCGTTCGGCATGATGAGGATGTTCTCGCGCGGGTTGCGCGCTTCCATCACCGACTTCACCGACACCGACGCGACGCTGTAGCGGCCGGTCGAGTCGTCCAGCGCGTTCTCCAGCGGAATGGCGCCGTAGTCCTTGCCGCGCGTGATCTTGATGCTGTGGCCGGCGTCCTGCTTTAGTCCGCCCGCCAGCGATAGCACCTCGAACAGCGTCTTGTGGCCCTGAAGTTGATGCACGCCCGGTTGCGCCACCGATCCGAGCACACTGACCGGCTGGCTGCGGAACTCGGTCACCGCGACCGACGCCTGCGGCTCCTGCACGAACTTCTTCAGCCGCGTCGCGATTTCGGCCTCGAGTTGTTCCACGGTCAGCCCGCCCGCCTTGAAGCGGCCGATCATCGGCAGATTGATGAGGCCGTTCGTTTCGATTCGGACGGGTTTATCGCTGATCTCGTCGACGTCCAGAGCGCGGATCGTGATCTGATCTCCTGGCCCCAGCACGTAATGCGAAAGCGCGGGCGTGGACGGGGCTTGGGCGGCCATCACCACAGCTCCGAACAGAAGGAGTATTGCGAGCTTCATTCGCCTGGTCCTCCGGCCATCGCGACCATCTGCGACAACCGTTCGACGGCCCGGTCCAGGATCTTGACGCGGCCGTCCAGGTGGCTGATGCGCTCTTCGATATCGACGGTGCCGTTGGCCCCGCCGTTGGCGATCAGGCTTTGCATGGCGGCGCGCGCTAAGTCCGACAGGCTGCGGGCGCCCTGCGTCTGGCAGAGAGTGACCAGATGCTCGTACTCTTCGTCGGACAGACGGAAACTGATCATTCGGTTCTTACGCTTGACTACGGACATGGAGCGAATCCTTAACGGAGGATGGGAGAGATGCAGTCACGGCCGACTTCGGCCGCTACGGAACGTTGCAGAAGACTGAGGGAGACCACAATGCGGGACTGGCTCCTCATTTGGAGCAGAATGCCTTCGATGCCGGCCAGCGGACCGCGCTCCACGCGAACCCGTTGTCCTACTTCGAGGAACGGCCAGGGTTCGGCGGGCACACCACTTTCAACGATTCTTCGGATCGATTCCAGCTCGCCGGCATTCACCGGCTCAGGCCCCCGGCCGAAACTGACCACCGAAAGCACTCCCGGAATCGTGAGCACCGGCAGACGGTGGAGGGAATCAAACCGGCTGAAAACGTAGCCGCCGAATAACGGCAGGTCCACCGTCTTCATGCGGTCCGACCACTGGCGCCGGCTGCGGTAAAGAGGAACGTACTGGTCGAAGCCCTTGCCGTCCAAGCACATAGCCACGGTCTTTTCGTGCCGCGGGCGAACATTGAGAGCAAACCACGGGTGCGTGGAAGCTCCCGCCGTGGGCGCATGCATCTGAACTGGGCAACTGGCCATAACGTGGCAGTACGGAGAAAGCGGATAGGCTACCGCCCTCTCAGACCCATATTTCTGGGCTCTTTATTCCTCTTTTGGAGGTGTACTAAGCAACTTACCACGTACAGCTACAGAGGTCAATGAAACTGTTATACAAAAGTACTACGTAGAAGGGATACGTCAGACTTTTGTGTACAGATAGCACTCGAAGTACAATGCATCTGAATGCGAGGACTGCGATGCGCTTAGCCGTTTTGACCGCGGGATTGCTGCTGCTGGCGGCGTCCAGCGCGGGTCTTTTCTTCACTGTCGGCGAAGCGCGCGGCGAGATTCCCGGCGCCCTGCGATTTCTGGCGCCTTCGCAAGCTCTCGAACGCGAGGCGGCCGAACTGATCGCGCGCGAAGGTCCCTTGGCTTTCCCGCGCGCGGAGACGGTGCTGCGCGACGCAGTGCGACGCGATCCGTCCTCGGCATATCGTTGGGCGGCGCTTGGCGAACACTACTTGGCGACCGAGCGCATCGCGCAGGCCCGCCGTTGTATGACACGCGCCGCTGAACTAGGTCCGAACATGGCGCAGATTTTGATCCGCAACGCCAATTTCCACTTCACTTTGGACGAACCGGCGGCGGCCATGTCATACGGGCGGCGGATACTGGCGCTGATTCCCGACTACGACGCGCTGGTGTTCGCCGTGTATGCACGCATGAGTATCCCGGCCGCGGAAGTTCTCAAGTCGGGAGTGCCGCCGCTGGGGCGGCCGGCCGCGGCTTACTTCCGCAGCCTCGTCGAGCGTGGCGCGGAAAGCGAGCTGGATCCGGTTTGGAACTGGCTGGAAGCACACGGATGGAGTGACGACAAACTGGCCTCGGATTACGCCGGTCACCTTCTTGCGCGCAATGAACACACGAGCGCCGTGCGGGTTTGGGCCCGGCACTTGGGAGAGCGCCGCGGTAGCTACCCGGACCTGAATCGCGTGTACAACGGCGGCTTTGAAGAGGAACTCACACCCGCGGTGCTGGACTGGAAACTACGCCCGGCCGATGGCGCCATGTCGGCGCGCGAAAGCGGCATGGTCCACGGCGGCAAGACCAGCTTGAGGGTGGACTTCCTGGGCGTGGCGAACGTGGCTTTCGATCATGTCGCGCAAGCGGTGGTGGTGGAACCCGGCGTCTATCGCTTTCGCGCGTTCATCAAGACCAACGACATCACCACCGACCAGGGCGTTCGTTTTCGAATCGCCGACGCCGTTTCGCCCGCGCGCTTTGAGACCATCACCGACAGCATCAGCGGAACCATCGATTGGACCGAGGTGGATCGCGTGATCCGCATTCCGGCCGCGACTCGTCTGGTGAGCGTGCAGGTGGTCCGGCAGGCTTCCATGAAATTCGACAACAAGATCCGCGGCACGGCCTGGGTGGACGATGTTTCGCTCACTCCTGTGGCGCGTTGACGCTTCGCGCTACGATATTGAGTCTATGTCGCTCATCCGGATTGTCTTCATTCTGTGCCTGGCAGCCCTGCCATCTCTTGTCGCGCAAACTCCGACCGGCATTCCGGCCGGAAACGTCCACACGGTGAAGTTCGCGAGCGCCGCGCTCGGCCAGGAGCGGATGTTCAACATCCTGCTTCCGCTCGAATACGATAAGTCGACGCGCCGCTATCCGGTGTTGTATCTGCTGCACGGATACGGCGACGACCACATGATGTGGTCGCTGCGTTCGAACGTTACGGTCTACGCGGAACGCCACGGTGTGATCGTCGTCATGCCGGACGGTTCGCGCGCCTTCTACATCAACAGCGCCGCCGACGAGAAAGCCAAGTTCGAGGATTACATCGTCAAGGACCTGGTCGATTACGTCGACGCGAACTATCGCACCATGCCGCTGCGGCGTTCACGGGCCATCGCCGGGCTTTCGATGGGTGGCTACGGCGCGCTGTTTGTGGGGCTTAAGCACTACAAGCGTTTCGCGGCCATCGGAGCGTTCAGCGGAGCGCTCGGCGTTTCGCACGATTGGCCCGAAGGGACAACGGATGCAGGCCGGCCGTTGCGGCGCAGACCCGAAATCGAAACGCTGTTCGGAGCGCCGGGCAGCACGACGCGGCGCGAGCGCGATCCATTCCTGCTGGTGGAGAAGGTGCCGCCCGCCGACATGCCGTTCCTCTACATCGCCTGCGGCGGACAGGATTTCCTGCTCCGCGAAAACCGCGCCTTCGTCGAGTTACTGGCGAGCAAGTCCATCCCGTACGAGTACCGGGAAGTCTCGCCCCGAGTGCACTCCTGGGACTTCTGGGACGACCACGTGCGCGTGTTTCTGGATCTGATCCAACCGCTGCCAGGGTTTCAGAAACCGTGAGAGGGCTCATCCGCCCTTCGAAACGGAAATGCTCAACGCGGCACACGGTGGAGCCGCCATTCTTGGCGGCCAGCCGGCTTTCCAGCCGGCTCACTTTTTTCACCCCAACGCCTGATCCAGGTCCGCTTCGACGTCTTCGATGTCTTCGATTCCGGTCGATAGGCGGACCAGGCTCTCTCGGATGCCCATGCGGTCTCGCAGTGCCGTGGGCACTTCGCGGTGCGAGCTCATCATCGGGTAGAGCACCATGGTGTGGACGTCGCCGAGCGACGTGGCTCGCACCACCAGTTTCAGACGGTCCAGGAACGCGAAGATGTCTTCGCGATGCGCGCCTCGGATTTCGAAGCTCACCATGGCTCCGTAGAGTCCTTCGGGCAGCAGGCGTCGTATGACGGCTGCGTCGGGGTGCGCCGGGTCGTCCAGGTAGAACACGCGCTCCACCTTCGGATGCTCGCGCAACCAGGCGGCCAGCGCACGAGCGCTCGCGCATTGCCGTTCCATGCGCAGCGGGAAGGTCTTCACTCCGCGCATCGTCAGGTACGCTTCGAACGGACCTAACACCGGTCCGCAAGTCCGCGAAAGTTGCCGCACCAGTTCGAAATGCTCTTCGTCGCTGATGATGGCTCCGCCCAGCACGTCGCCGTGGCCCGCTAAGAACTTCGTCAGCGAATGCACCACCATGTGCGCGCCGAGTTCGAGCGGTCGCACCAGCAGCGGCGTCGCGAAGGTGCTGTCCACCACCAGCGCCGCTCCCGCCTTCCGGCACAGCGCGGCCAGACGTTCGATGTCGCAGACGCGCAGCAGCGGGTTCGACATCGTCTCCACCAACACGCACCCGGGTTTGTGTTCGGCCAGCGCAGCTTCGAATGCGTTCAGGTCGCAGGCATCCGCATAGTGCACGGCGAAACCTAGCGACGCGAAGACGCTATCCAGCATGCGTATGGTGGCGCCATAAATCGCTTCGGCGCACAGCACTGATTTCGGCCGATTAGCACACGCGACAAGCACCGCGATTTGCAGCGCGGCCATGCCTGAAGCGCAGCTCAGCGCACCGTGCCCGTTCTCAAGCGCGTTGAGCAGCTCATCCAGCGCCGCGTTGGTCGGATTGTCGTAGCGCTGGTAGGCGTAACCGTGTTCGGTGTGGCCGAAGATGCGGTCCAACCGTTCGGTGGAATCGTGCAGGTAGCTCGCCGCCGTGTAGATGGGCGTGGTGACCGGAGTGTCCGGCCCCAGGCGCTTGCGGTCGCCCGCGTGAACGGCCTTGGTGTGCATCTTCATGGCTATTTCCGTTTGAAGCGGACGCCGTCCTTGGTGTCCTCCAGAACGACGCCCTGGTCGAGCAACTGTTTGCGAATCTCGTCGGCACGCGCGAAATTGCGTGCCTTGCGCGCGGCATTGCGCTCGTCGATCAGAGCTTGAATCTCCGCATCAGTGATGGCGCCGGCTTCCAGGCGCGGCTGCAACACATCGAACACGCGGTCAAATCGCGCCAGCACGTCTTGCGCCGAAGCCACGTTACCGGACAGAAACTCGCCCGCGTCCATGGCCGTGTTGGTCTCGCGCACAAATTCGAAGACGGCGCCCAGCGCTTCGGCGGTGTTGAGATCGTCGTCCAGCGCGGCTTCGAAACTCGCCACCGTTCGCGTGGCACGTTCAGCGAGCGCGGCGTTCACGCCGTCTGCGAACTTGGCCGTATCCAGACGCAGCTTGTAATTGCGTAAACGCTCGATGGCGCTGGCCGCGGCGTCCAGCGCGTCGAAGGTGAAGTTCAGTTTTTTGCGGTACGGCACCGAAGCGAGCAGATAGCGAATCGCGTCGGGATGATACCCGCGCGACACCATTTCGCGCAGCGTGAACGTATTGCCGAGCGACTTGGACATCTTCTCTTCGGCCAGCAACAGGTGTTCGGCGTGCAGCCAGTAGCGCACAAAGGGCTTGCCGGTGAGCGCTTCGGCCTGCGCAATTTCGTTTTCGTGGTGCGGAAACACCAGGTCGATGCCGCCGGTGTGTATGTCGATGGTGTCGCCCAGATACTTGGTGGACATCACCGAACATTCGATGTGCCAGCCGGGACGCCCGGGGCCCACGCCGTAATCCCAGAACGGTTCGCCTTCCTTGGGCGCTTTCCACAACGCGAAGTCGCGCGCATCGTCTTTTTCGTAGCGGTCCACGTCGACGCGCGCTCCGGCTTTGATGCCGCTGAAGTCGCTGTGCGATAGCCGCCCATAGCCGGGGAACTTGGCGATGCTGAAATAGATGGACCCGTCGCGGTCGTAGGTGTAGCCCTTCTCGCTGAGCTTCTTGATCACCTGGGCCATGTCGGCGATGTGTTCGGTGGCCTTGACGATGTACTCGGGGCGCTCCAGGCGCAGCGCGGCGCAGTCGTCCAGAAAAGCCTTGGCGTACACATCGGTGTATTCGGCGATGGTCTTGCCGGCGGCGACCGAAAGCTGAATGATACGGTCGTCGACGTCGGTAAGATTCATGACGTGCTTGAGCTGGTAGCCGCGATAGCGCAGCCACCGCCGCAGAATATCCTGGAAGGTGAACGTACGCAGGTTGCCGATGTGGACGTAGTTGTAGACGGTCGGACCACACGTGTACATGCGAACCGTGGTACCGTCGAGCGGCGAGAAATCCTCGACGCGTTCAGTGAGCGTATTGTAGAAGCGCAGAGACATGAGGGCGATTTTCTTATCGTAACAGCAACGCCGGAAGACGGCGGGGCGGAGCAGAGGGGACAGACTACTTTGCGCGCAGTTCGGCGAGACGCTGCTTGACGGCGCCGTCGCCCGGCCGCAGTTGCTGCAGTTGTTCGTAAGCGGCGATGGCTTCCGGTACACGTCCGGCTTTCACTAGCGCGTTGCCCAGGTTCCAATATGCGTCGGCAAAATCCGCGGAGATGCGCAGGGCGGCCTGGTATTCGCGGATGGCGTCGTCCAGATGATCCGGCATGCGCGATAATGCATAGCCCAGGTTAAAGTGCGCCACCGGCGAATTGGGTTCCAGGCGTGCGGCGGCGGCGAATTCCGAGACGGCTTCCGGCAGTCTGCCGGCGTTTAACAGCGTGA